>JAFGSQ010000010.1 GCA_016934535.1 candidate division WOR-3 bacterium | reverse complement strand
GAAACCGAGGTTGTTCCAGGCCACTGTCTGGTTCGATTTGTAGCCTATCGCGGTCGAATCGGCGTCTGTCCAGTATTGAGTCGCTATGCCGACAAAACGATCGGAAGAACTGTTTTTCTCGCAAGCGACGAACGGGCAAACCGTGTGGACGTCGCCGAGCAAGAAAAATCCCGGGCCTGTCCAGGTCGCTCCTCCGTCAGAGGAAACGTATTCAATGGATCTTGTCGTTGTCGGATCGGTAGCGCCCTGTTGATAAACCAGATGAATGTAATTCGTGGGGTAAGCGTTTTGACGGGCTGAAGCGACGACAGGTTTTTGCAAATTAGCATCAGTTCCCAACGTGACGTGGTTTATCCAGTGTCCGAAATAGCTGTCATATCTCGATACCCTGATTGTATTAGGATCAAAAAAATTCATAATGTAGGCATAGTCGGCGGGACCTGCACATACGTCAAAATCTTTGGGTGTCACTTGGTTGTATGTAAGAGTGGCTGAAGACCATGTCGCTCCACCATCTGCAGAAGCGCACCTGTATAATTGCCAGGGAGTAGATGGAACTGAAAACACAACGTATATGTGAGGATCGGTCTCGTCTGTTATGTCCATTTCGACCCAATTTATGTCGTTGTAAGTCGTGGAAGAAAAGTGATACCAGTCGTAAGCCGAGTGGTCAACTCTCAATCTGCGGAAGGAAAGCAGTGTGTCGCTTCCGTAGACATAAACTGCAGTTGTGTATATGTAGGGATTAGCAGTCTGAGCCTGAACTCTCATGTCGTAGCTCAACACGTTGACGCCGGTGCTCTGGAACCACATCTCCCAGCTTTTTTCCCATGTGTAGCCCATGTCAGTTGACCTGTATATCCATATTGTGTCCGTTGACGCGTGATTTGACAGAAGGGCTACATAGATATGGCCATTGACATCGTAGTCGAAAGCTAATCGGGTCACATTTGTCTGAACAGGGCACTCGTTTGTCACCAAAAGATCGTCACCCCATAAGGGTGCGTAGGCAGAAGGCGGTTGGGAAGAACCCAGATTACCGGAAATCTCTTCAATTGATTGAGGTAATTCACTGTAATATGCGGTTTGGTTCAGGTCTCCAGAAAGAGCTTCCTCGTCAATGCCCTGGTCTATGACCACTGCCTGTTTGAAATTGGCCTGGCTGACCTGAGCCTGAATAGAGAGGCAAAAGATCATCAAACCTAATAACACTATGGACGTCATTTTCATCGTTCCTCCTTTTTGTTGTTGGGATAACCTGCTGAATCTGCCCGAAAAACTATTTTCAAAGGTCAAAAAAGTATTGTAACTCCAAGGTGATTTTTTTACAAGCCGCTTTTTGAGGATCCGGCGGCAGAAGCGACTCCGCTGATTATTCTTTCTATGTCTTTGGGGGAGACTTCGTACCTGTCTTTTTCCGTGTAAACTGTCTTTGAAGATATGGCGGAACTCATAAGTTTGACGAGTTTCCCCCCGGCGTTTTCTACTATAAATTCCGACAGTTTTTCTCCGGGAAAGTATTTTTCTTTTTGCGTTTCAGTGTGTTTGAAATTCGGATTAATAAGAAGCAGGCCAATCTTTGCCTTTCTGAACAGTTTTGCCGCGGACAAAGAGTTTCTGTAAGCGGGTTCGTCGAAAATATTCCGGAATTTTCCCGTCAGAGGTTCGGGATAACAGTCGCTAAGCAAGACAACTAAACTCAACGAACCCTTGTTCCTGAATTTTTCCAGCCTTGCCATGTCCAATGATTTCAAAAGACCGTCTGAAAGAGGGGTTCTTCCATGGACCTTGAGAGAGAGAAGGCTTTTAGAGACCACCTTGTAGTTGTGTGTCGGATGATTCAATATTTTTGCCTGGTGACCCTGGAGAGAAATAACTCCGATTCTGTCTTTGTTTTTGTTGAAATAGACGGTGAGCGAATTTATTATTCTCGAAAAAGCTTTGACGAAGTTTATGACTGAAGAACTGACGTCAACGACCAGGATCATATTCAGGCTCTGATGGGATGACTTTTGCCACCCGAGAAGGTCTTTTTTAGTTATCGCTTTTTTCCCTTCCCTGAATTCATTTACTAATAGCCGGTTCAAGAGTGTCGGATAAAAAGCCGGTGAATTCTCTCCTTCTTTGTATTTGGTCAAAAGAAAATTTCTGCCCGTCACTGTGTTTTTTACCATGGCTCTTCTCGTGAATTTCCTTGTTCTGAAATTCTGGGTTTTTCTTATCCTCTTCAAAAATCTTTTGAATTTAATGTCCACGGTTTTAAAGAAGCTTTTTTCCGACTCGAAAAGAGGCGTTTCGTAACTGTAATCAGTTTTTAATGATTTTTCTTTGCCGCCGAGTTTTTTAAATGAATTGTCTCTGGAAACGAATTTAACGGATTTTTTTCTTTTGAATCGGAGAAATGCGGCGGCATTCCTTAAAATATTTTTTATTTTTCTTTTTACGGTGGGTTTATGAATGCCCACCGTAATTATTTTTTTGAGGAGTCTTCCCCTTTTTGTTGTGATGTCTGAGGTGTATTTTCCTGTTTTTCTGGTGTTTGTCCTGATAGATTAGCGTTGTTAAAGGAAAATTTTTCGCTTTTTTTTGACGGCTTTTCCCTTGTCAAATTTGAATGATTGTCCCTGAATACTTTGACGACTTCTTCCGACGAAGGAGGTTCGAGAAGACCGCTGTCTCTTGTCCTGTGGCATAAAGTCATCAGCGCGGCGTCCAGGATGTCGTCAAATTGCGTTTCTTTTCTTTCGTGAAGCGCCGATATCGTCATCGCGGTTTTAGTAATTATTATGTCCGGTCTTTGACCGTCTACTTTGAGTTCAGAACAGGATTTTGTTACGACCCAAAGAAGGTCTTCGTCTATTTGAACTTCTTTTAGAAGTTCTTTTGAACGCTGTAATGAATTCTTTAACATGCTCTGAGGGTTTTTAAATGAATTGAAAAATGAATCCGGATCATTTTCGAAAGAAAGAGTTCTTTTGACTATCTCTGCCCTCTCCTCAGGCTTTTGCGGAGATTCAGCCCTGACGCAGAGAGGGAACCTGTCGAGTATCTGAGGTCTCAGTTCTCCCTCTTCCGGATTCATTGTTCCTACGAGGATGAAGTCGGACCTGTGTTTAACGGAAAAACCCTCTCTTTCTATAACGTTCCAATGGAGGGCGGATACGTCGAGAATGTCGTCGACGAGATGGTCGGGCAGTAGATTGACTTCGTCTATGTATAAAATGTTTCTGTGTGCCATTGCGAGAAGACCCGGCAGTATGCTTTTTACTCCCTCTTTCAGGATTTTTTCAATGTCTATACTGCCGAGGAGCCTGTCTTCCGTACAGCTCAGGGGCAGGTCAATTATCCGGCCTTTAACCAGAGAGGTTTCTTTCTGAGGTTTACCCTTGCAGAATGTGCAGAAAAAATCGGATTTTTCCGGGTCACAGCCGAAAACACAGTCCTTGACAACCGCGTGTTCCGGCAACAGGTCTTCAACTGAATGGACAAAAGTGCTTTTGCCGGTTCCCTTGGGTCCGGAGATGAGAAGTCCTCCGATTTTTGGATTTATTATGTTGGCAAGATAAGCGGTTTTTAAAAAATCCATTCCTACTATGGCTGTTATTGGAAACCTTGTTATCCCTTCCATGTAAACCCCCTGTTTTACATTTATTTTATACACATTTGAAAAAAAATAAAATATTTATGAAAACAAAGAGATCAGAATTATTGACCGTTCATTTATCTTTATAATCGGTGTTGACAGATCGTGATATTTGATTGTCAAATTCAATAAGCAAACAGCCAACCAACTATAATGAGAAGATCGAAAAAATGAATTCAAACGATTTTGATTTTTCTGAGTCAGGAATTATTTGACGACACTTTTTGAAACAACGAGTGACGATTTTGAAAAATTAATCAAAGGAGGGCGAAAAAATGATTTTATCGAAGAAGATGAATGTAATTGTCCTGCTTTTGCTCTCGACGTTGTCTTTCTCAAACCGTTTGGCATATGCCGGATTCTACACTGAAAAAGGTGACGACGACGGGACGGCGCACCTTGTCCAAAACGGAGACTTCGAAGCTGGTTTGGAGCAGGGATGGATTCAGACGGCAAGCGGAGGATTTCAGAATTTCACGAGGGAAACCGCACTTGATCCGGATCCCGACTACGAGGTCAAGGTCGTCAAGGATTCCTCGTCCGGATATTCAATGCTTTATCAAACCGTCCCGATAAGAACTACTGACCTGACGTTCAGCGCCGACGTTAAATTCGACGTTTTTGCATCATACAGCGCGTGGACCGGAGCCGCCCTCGACATTGAATACCTGGACCGGTACGATTCATTCCTCGGCAGGACCAGAATATGCCGGAAGACAGAAAGATGCAGATGGGTAGACACCACATACATGGATGTCATTGAAGTGCAGGACGGAGACTGGCACAGTTTTTCCTTTAGTATTGACAGTGAGCTGATAAACGTTCCATCTGTGAATCCTGTCGCCGTCGACAAAATCAAGCTGGTATTACTGGACACTGTCAGATATTGTTGAGGATCACCCGTCACAGCCAAGGTCTTGGCTGACAACATTACAATAAACTACAACGGTTCTGATATTTTTACCGCACTTCAAAGAGTTCAAATTGGAGATCCGGCGGGAAACAACAACGGAAGAATGGATCCCGGAGAACCGGCGGAAATAACTGTATTTTTGAAAAATATCGGCGGAGCCGGTGTTTTACATATCTGGGCTACTCTTTTCACAATCGATCCATATCTGCTTGTAACAGACGGAACGTTCGACTTCGGCCCGTTTCCCGTCGACGCGACAGTATGCAATTCAAGCGATGTCTTTCGGGTTCAGGCAAGTCCTTCGACTCCACAGGGGCATGTTTCAGACCTTTCGATGGAGATCAGCGATCACGCCGGATATTCCGAGACTCTTTCGTTTTCAGTCATCACCGGTCAATACGATTATCTGGTCTGGAATCCGGATTCTACTCCGGAATCCGGCCAGCTAATGGACTCCATTCTCTCGGATTTGGGCTACTTGGGCCATTACGGCATTGAAATGCCGGGAATTGGTCTGGAATACTACAGGTCTCTTTTTGTATGCACAGGATTCAGACCCTACACGTTTTTTATCGATTCATTCTGCCTTGAAAAAACCAGGATTCTGAACTACATAAACCAGGGAGGGCGAGTTTACTTGGAAGGAAACAGCCCGTGGTGTTCAGGTCCTTACATGTATCACGCCTACGATTTCAGCCCGGTTTTCGGCATAAATCCGGATTACGGATCTATAATTCATACGGTTTTGGGTCAGAACGGAACCATGATGGCGGGTATGAATTTCGTGCAGAGTCTGGGAGATTACGCTGGAGATATTGTAAATTCTCTCGGAGCGGCACAGGTTCTCTTCAAAGAAGGAACCTATGGAGACAATATATGCGTCGCTTACGACGCCGGAACGTACAAGACGATCGGTGCAGTGTTCGAAATCGGAAGCCTGGTGGACGGAACCGGAATATCTACGAAAAGACAGTATCTTCAGAATGTGATGACTTATTTCGGAGTTAACGCCGGCGCAGTCGAGGAAACTCCTTCTATAGGACCTGACCCGAACGTTTTTCAGGTTTATCCGAATCCATTTCTCGATTATGTCGATATAGTGTTGTCCGGCTATATTGAAGTACCCGGAGAATTGATGATATACGACGTGACCGGAAGAACAATAAATACAATCAAATACACTGAAGTTCCAACCGTTGTGCGATGGTCCGGAAATGATTTCAGCGGAGTAAAAGTTGCAAGAGGTCAGTATTTCGTTGAGGTCGGAGGTCGGAATAAACTGATATTGAAATACTGATTATTTCATTCGACTCGAAAAAAAACGGGCCAATAGTTTATGACTGGATAAAAAACAATGTTTCTTGTATCCTTTCGACGGTATTTTTTTCACTCGATAAATATCCCGCAATCATCCGACAGGGCTTTTGAAGCGGTTTCTCTTACTACAATGTCATAAACATCCGATATCTCCGAGGGCTCGGGATTTATTTCGACGAGAAAAGCTCCGTTATTTTTAGCGTGCAAAGGAAATCCCGCGGCGGGCCAAACGACGGAAGAAGTTCCGACGCTGACGAAAAGATCGCATCCGGAGATTGACATGATCGCCTTTTCAACCGTGAATGAATCCAGTGAATCGCCGAACCATATTATGTCGGGTCTCAGCCACTTTCCGCATTTAAAGCATCTGTAAGAGGGATAAGCTTCACCTATCATTTCCTTAATTCCGCAGAGGCATCTGGCTCTCCACAGCGATCCGTGAAGTTCTGTCACGTTATCGGAACCGGCTCTCTGGTGCATGCCGTCAATGTTCTGAGTGATTATTTCGACCCCCGGCCTTTTCTTCTGAAGTCCGGAAAGCCAAAAATGACCCTTGTGAGGAGTACAGTCCAAAACCGCGCTTCTTCTCATTTCGTGAAATTTCAGGACTTTTTCAGGATCATTGTCGAAAGCTTCCTGGCAGGCATATTCTTCCCATTTGTAATTTTCCCAGATGCCGCCTTTTCCCCTGTATGTGGGGACGCCGCTTTCGGCAGACATTCCGGCTCCAGTGAAAAACACTATTCTTTTAAAATCCTCTGTCCTTATTTTCACCACAAAAATATTATTCGGCTGAAATATTTTGTCAAACTGTAATTGAAGAAAAAAATTTAATGTATGTTTAATGCCGAGGAGTAAAATAATAGGCAAAGAAAATCATGAGGAGATATAAATGCCGGAATTAATAAGTGTTGCTATCGAACTGAAGACAAATTGCCAGAAATGTGATGGAACAATCCACATTAACGCTTTGACTGAGAAAATTCTCTGCCCGTCGTGCGGTGAAGAGTTAAACCTGAATTTACAACTGTGGAATGACATTTTGGAAGATCCTATAAAAGAAGCCCCGAATTATGAAGAAGGAGAGGGAACAAATTCGACAGTGATGGGCGGTATTAATTATCAAATTATGTACGGAAAACAGATCCCGAGATTTCCCGACAGCAAAAAGAATATAGACATCCTGAAAAGCGAAGAATATTCTGAGAAAGGTTTTGTCGAAGACCCTGACACAGGAAAGAAATATTCTTTCAGAAAAGTACCAGTAATATATGAAAAAGACTTTCCCGGCGCTTTGTATCTGGCGATGGAAGATTTCGGCCTGATTTCAGGCGATAAAGAATCCTCGCAAGAATCGGCCGTAAAAGCTCATGATCCGGTGGCTTTTGCCTGTCCTAAATGCGGAGGTTTTCTCGATGTAGACGGTAAGGACAGGATGATCAAATGTTCTTTTTGCAATGCTTCTGTCTATCTTCCAGACGATCTCTGGAAGAGAATTCATCCAGTCGAGACAGTAACGAGATGGTTTATAATAATGAACGAAAGAGAAAGACCTTTTACCTGGGATTCAGACGCATGGGACATGGTCCTCGACGGAGAAAACAATATTTATTTGGCCGTGGAAACGGACCGTTCAAAAATGGAGTTGGTTTCACTTGACAAAGACCGTACAAGAAGATGGACAAGGAAGGATCTCGAATATTATCCGGAGACTTCAAACGGCGACACCAGACTCGCTATAGACGGCCGCGGCAGGCTCATGCTGTGGAGCGGAGATAAAAACACACTGCTGTTTCTTTCAACCCTGACAGGCGAAACCGAAGATATGTTGGGCGGCCGCAAGGGGAAACAGCCCGGGAAAGGAAATGAACGCTTTTCAATGAAAAACGCAATATGCCTCTTTGCCGATAACGATGATACATTTGTCGTCCTGCTCGACAGAGATAAAAAAGACACGGACGAAAATTGTTATTACGAACTTATGAGATACGACTACGACGGGAATGCAGTGGATGTTTGGAGAAAAGGCGAGACGGAAAAAAATATTTTTGGGAAAATAAAAAGTTTTTTCTCCGGAACAAGAGGGGCTCAGTATTTTGAAAGTCTTAAAGACAAGCCCAAGAGATTCAGGGACAGGGATATTAAAATATCACTCGGTTACGACTGTGTTTATTACTTTTTATGCCATGAAAAATTAATCAAATATTCCAGGGAGGGAAAAAAACAGTATTTTGTCAAGCTCGACTGCAGTTATACGTATTCGAGGGCTTACGGAGACAAGGACGGCAACGCTTACGTGCTTTGTTCTGACGGGAATGACAAAAGGTACGTGCTAAAAATTTCTCCCGACGGAAAACAGATGACGCGTCATCTTCTTTCTGTTTTAGACGATGGCGTCGTCTGCAGTGAAGAAATTCTCGCCCTTTCCGAAGACGGGACATTTTACCTTGCCGGATATTCAGGAAGAATGAGAATTGTTGCGAACAACGGAAAACAAGTCTACAGGAGCGAAGAGGCCAAAGAAGACGAAGAAAGAACGCTTGAAGAAAAAAGAAGAAAAGAGGATTGAAAGAGTCGTTATTACGACCTGATGCTGATGTAATAATCAAAAATATTCAAGAGGGGTGAGACATGACAGGATTATTGAGCATCGCTATCGAGGCTAAAACCAAATGCAGAAAATGCGACGACACCCTTCACTTAAACGCTTTGACTGACGAAATTGTCTGCCAGTCATGCGGTGAAAAGACGTGTTTCAGCGTTTCCGACTGGAAAAGCATTATTGGAGACGCTATCAATGAAGTCCCGGGGTTCAAGGAAGGGGAGGGGAATAACGCTTCAATTTTCGGCGGTTATAATTTCCAGATCATGTACGGAAAGCAAAAGCCAAAATTCCCTGACGATAAAAAACCGCTCAATCTTGAAAGACTGAGTGAATTCGCCGAAAAAGGTTTTGCCGTCAATCCGGATACCGGGAAAAAATATTCTTTCAGAATAGCGCCGGATAAATATAAAAAAGCTTTTCCGGGGATTCTTTACCTTGTTTTCGAAGATTTCGGACTTATTACTTCGGGGAAAAAAGCCGAGGATGAAACCGTGATCAACGCGCCTGAACCGGTTGCTTTTGCATGTCCGAAATGCGGAGGATTTCTCGATGTAGATGGAAAAGAGAGAATGATAAAATGCTCTTTCTGCAAAGCTTCGGTATATCTTCCCGACGACCTTTGGAGAAGAATACACCCCGTCGAGACTATTTCGAGATGGTATATAATCTTCGACGAAAAAGCGAAACCTTTCGAATGGAAAGGGGAAATATGGGACTCCGTCGTCGACAGAAAAGGCGACATTTACATCGCTTCGGAAAACGAAGACTCGAATCTGACTTTGGCGGCGCTGGATAAAAACCTTTCGACAAAATGGGTTTTGTCAGATCTGCAATATAATCCGGATTCGTCCGAAGGAAATCCTAAACTGGCAATTGACAGCAAAAACAGGCTCATGATTTGGAGCAGAGAAAAGCATGCTCTTTTGTTTCTCTCTCAAAAGACGGGAGAAACGGAGGATAAATTGGGTGGAAACAAAGGGAGACAACCCTCGGAAAAAAAAGATTTTTTTTCAATGAAAAACGCGTGGACTCTCTGCGCGGATACGGACGACACATTTTTGGTTCTCTTAAACAGAGAAAAAAGAGATTCCGAAAATAACGATTATTATGAACTGAAAAGATTCGATTTTGACGGAAACGCCGTCAAAACATGGAAAGAAGATAAAGAGACTTCGGAGAAAGAAAACAGTTCAATAATTGCCGGATATTTGGAAGATCTTGAGGACAAGCCGGTTTATTTCAGGGACAGAGAAATTGTTCTTTCTGTCGGTTATGACGGCAATTATTATATTCTTAACTACGAAAAACTAATGAAATACTCCAGAGGGGGAAAAAAGATATATTTAATAAATCTCGATTTCAGGTATACTTATTCCAGGGCGTACGCCGATAAAGAGGGGAACGCGTATGTTCTGGGATCGGACCAGAACGATGTATATTCTGTAATAAAAATTTCACCTGACGGCAAAAAGGCCGGCCATCATCTGCTTTCAGTTTTAAAAAACGGCGTGTTGGGACGTGAAGAAGTGATTGCGATGTCCGAAGACGGAAATTTTGTTCTGCTCGGTTACGACGGGAAAATGAGGATAATCTCTTCCGAGGGAAAGCTTTTGTACAGGAGCGAAAATTCTGAAAAGGACGACAATAAAAAAAGAAAAGAAAAAAAGGAAAATTGATAAAAATCATCCAAATTTCTTTTATTGATTTTCTGTAATTTATTTGCGAACTCTTCACTTCATAGATTTTTTCCGTTTATATAGGCAATAGTCTCGATTTTTGACTTTTTTAAGTTAAATTCTACCGGATCCGGGATTCTGAAGTGAAAAAGAGCTTGACAATGTTTATTACTGATACTAATATAGTATCAGATAAGGTAAATAAATGAAGCTTTTGACAAAAAACACAGATTACGCCGTCAGGGCGCTTTTAGAGCTGGCAAAATCCAAAGATTTTGTTTCATCAAGGCATATCGCACAAAAACAGAAAATCCCTTATCAGTACCTGAGAAAGATTTTACAAGAGATAGTAAAGACAGGGTGGATTGAAACAAAAGAAGGAAAATCGGGCGGTTTCAGGCTTATAGAAAATCCTTCGAAAATCAATATTTCTAAAATCATTGAAGTCTTTCAGGGTAAAATAGAACTCACAGATTGTCTTTTCAGAAAAAAGATATGCGAAAACAGGGCGCACTGTCCCATAAGGCGTGAGATAAAGAAGATTGAAAAGAATGTCGTCAAAGAATTTGACGCTTTGACGCTATTTGACTTGACTGCTTACTCAACAGGGGAAAAGAATGAAGAGAAAAATAATTAAAATTGATGAAGAATTGTGCGACGGCTGCGGACAATGCATACCGAATTGCCCGGAGGGAGCACTTCAGGTAAAAAAGCGGGCAAAACAATGTTGATAAAAGAATATGCGGTGTCATTGGAAGGCGAAATAATATAAGGAGGTTTTTATGTCAATGTTCTGCTACCAGTGCCAGGAAACGGCAAAAAACACGGCTTGTACCGCCAGAGGAATTTGCGGGAAGCAGGAAAAAACTTCAAATCTTCAGGATCTTTTGATTTTCGTTCTTCAGGGTATTGGTTGTTACGCCGAAAAAATTGTTCCCGTTGAAAGAAAAGCGGGAGTTTTTGTCTGCAAGGCTCTTTTTTCGGCAATAACGAACGCAAATTTTGACGACGATAAAATTAGAGATTTGATAAGACAGGCCATAAAAACAAGAGATGAATTGGGAAAAAAAGCGGGAAAATTGGACGAAACATTTGACTGCGCTCAATGGGAAGGAAACTCGGATGACGAATTTGATGACAAAGCAAAGAGCGTCGGAATTCTCAGTCTGAGCGATGACGAAAACATAAGGTCGTTAAAATCCGTCATACTCTACGGATTGAAGGGAATCGCCGCGTATACCGAACACGCTGCTGTTTTAGATTATTTTGACGATGACATTTTTAAATTCATGTTTGAAGCTCTCGCTTCGCTTAGGAAAAATCACACGGCGGAAGAATTACTGACATTAGTAATGAAGACAGGCGAAACAGCCGTAAAGGCGATGGCTCTTCTCGACAGGGCCAACACTTCTGTCTACGGTCATCCGGAAGCGACCGCTGTGGACATTGGCGCAGGCGACAACCCCGGAATTCTCATTTCCGGACACGACCTTAAGGACATGGACGAACTTTTGAAACAGACCCAGGGGACCGGTGTCGATGTATATACACACGGAGAAATGCTTCCGGCCAACTATTATCCGGCGTTTAAAAAATATTCACACTTCAAAGGAAATTACGGCGGGTCCTGGTGGAAACAGGACAAGGAGTTCGAAACATTCAACGGTCCGATCCTGATGACTACAAACTGCATTATTCCGGTAAAAGATTCTTACAGAGACAGAATTTTTACAACAGGTATGGCCGGTTATCCGGGTGTCAAACATATTGAAGACAGAAAAGAAGGCGGACAAAAAGATTTTTCAACCATCATAGAGCTCGCCAAAAAATGTTCTCCTCCAAAAGAAATAGAAAAAGGAAAGATAACAGGCGGATTCGCCCACAATCAGGTGGAAGCGCTGGCAGAGAAAATAGCGGAAGCCGTTAAAACAGGCGCCGTAAAGAAATTCGTGGTCATGGCAGGTTGTGACGGGAGGCATCCGTCGAGGAAATATTACACGGAAGTCGCCGAGCTTTTGCCAAAAGATGCCATTATTTTGACTGCAGGATGCGCGAAGTACAGGTACAACAAGCTGGGGCTTGGTGAAATTAACGGAATTCCCCGGGTTTTGGACGCAGGTCAATGCAACGATTCATACTCTTTGGCACTCACTGCACTCAAGCTTAAAGAAATTTTTGGACTAAAAGACGTAAACGAACTGCCTATAGCTTTCGACATTGCGTGGTACGAACAGAAAGCCGTCGCCGTCCTTCTCGCTCTTCTTGATCTGGGATTTAAAAATATTATTTTGGGACCGACACTGCCGGCTTTTGTTTCGCGTGAAACGGTAAATATTCTGTCTGAGAAATTTGCTTTAAAAGGCATAACCGAAGCGAAAAAGGATGTTGAAATGATGTCTTAATCCTTTTCGCTGAAAATGGACTGATGGGGCGGTTTCTGTTATATTAGGATAAACTATAAAGGAGGCAATTTGAGTGATTTGATCTCTCTCGAAAAATACGCTGAACTTTGCGCATTAATGTCTGAAACAGCCGGAGACGAGAATAAAGAAGCGGAAATTGCCCAATCTAAAGGCGTTTCTGTCGAAGATTGGAAGAAAGCCAAACAAGGATACACGGCCACGATGAGCGATCCAAAAGACATGGGCAAGACTGCTATGGCATTTATGCCGTTATACCGGGCCGCACTTGAAAAGAAAAGAGGGGGAGGCGCTCCGGGATCACTCGAGGATTACTCGGTCATTCATGCAGAAATGGCTTATTTAAAAGATCCGCAGGATCCCGAAAAAAAAATTGATTTCATGGCAGTTTTGAACAATCACGGCTACAGCCACTCAAAATGGCTCGAAATGGAAAGCTATTGGACACCGAGAGTTTCAGATCCCCAGAGCCCTCTTTACAATCAGGAAGAATCAAAAAAATTCAGTGAAATTATACAAAAGGAAGCGGACAGAATTCACGGAATTAAAAGATAACCTGAACAGCAAGTTAATTTAAACTGCGGAATTAAAGAGGAAATTTCAGACAGATTTCAGTTCCGTTTTCTTTTTTCAATGATATTTCACCGTTGAGCTGTTTTGTCAGAAGTTTAATAATTGTCATTCCGAGCGTTTTTGCTCTGTTGATGTCAGTTTCTTCCGGAATTCCCAAACCGTTGTCCTTTATCTTTACTTCAGCGAAATCAACTGTTTTCCCTTCTTCAAGGTTCTCGGTTCGGGAACCGAGAGAAATCCAGAGAGTTCCATTTTCCATTCCGACGAAAGCATGACGCATACAGTTCATCATTATTTCATTAACTATCAAACCCGCCGGTATTGCTTTGTCTATACTTATTGAAAGCTTTTTCAAATCTTTGATTATTTCGAGCTGATTGACCATTTTTCTGAAAGTCAGGGAGTTTTCCTCCGTCAATATGTCTATGAAATTAGAGAACTCTATTGTCGAGTAATTCTGGGAATGATACAAAAGACCGTGAACGTGTCCAATGCTTAAAACCCTGCTCTGGGTTTCCTTTAGTAAAACAGCGAGTTTTTCGTCACCGACTGTGGAAGCCTGAAGTTGAAGAAGGCTCGATATGACTTCGAGATTATTTCTGACCCTGTGATGTATTTCGTGAAGCAGAATTTCCTTTTCTTTAACAGCGCTAGTCAATTCATTTTCAATTCTTTTTCTCTCGGTTATGTCCCTGAGCATGCCTACCTGGCCCTTGACATTTCCTTTACCGTCGAAAACAGGGTTTCCGTAGTCCTCAAACCAATGAACAGCGCCTTCCCTGTCCAACAATCTGACCTCCGAGGGAAATGATTTTCCCGTTTTCATGACTTGTTCGTATTCCCGCATAGCTCTTTCTCTGTCGTCGGGATGGATGAATTCGAGAATGTTTCTACCTACTACGTCGTCTGGAGCGAGATTGTAAGTTTTGGTTTGAGGTCCAATGAAAACAATGTTCCCGTCGATGTCTGTTGAGTAGAGTATATCTCTGCTGCCGTTGATGAGATGCCTGAGTTTTTCCTGTTCTTCTTTCATGGTTTTTTCCTGTTTGATCTTCTCGGTAATATCAGTAAAAATACCAATGGAACTGACGAAAGTGCCGTTTTTATCGGTCTCGGGTGTAGCGGTGACGCTTAAAATTCTCTTTTCTCCGTCCGGACGGGAAATTTCGATAAAATATGTGGTTTTTTTTAGTAATTTTCTTTTTTCGGTTTCGGAAAGAACGAGCTGATAGTGGTCGCGAGAAAGAAAACTCTTCAAATTTTTTCCAATAAGGCTTTGTGGATAAACTCCGAAAATTCTGTCCGCTGTTGGATTTGAAAAGACAAAAACTTCATCGCCGTTGACAACTCCTATTCCTTCGCCGATGTTGTTAATTATAGCCTTGATTCTTTCAGAGCTAATTCTGTAAAAATTGTCCATGATTTCCTCGAAATGTTTGTCTTCGAGTATGATAATGAAAAATGAGATTTTTCCACCGGGATCTTTTACAGCAGAGCTCATTTTTGAAACACCTAAAACAATGTCATTAAAGTTCAGTTCAACGAAAGTCGAAAACATTTCGATGTCCCCGTTGTCGAGGAGATCTTTCAATATCTTGGCCGGTTGTTTCCAGCTTTTTACGCTTTTTATGTCAAAAACGGAATCAAGTTTCTTACCGGTGATTTCATCTGATTTAATTTTGAAAACTTCTTCGGCTCTGGAGTTGATCTTGAGCAGGTAACCGTTGCTGTCCAGGAACAGAGTTATAGAGTTGATGAGATTTAATGATTTTTCATTCAGTATATTTTCAATAAATAATTCCGGGTTTTCGGTGGTTCGATCTTCAGAATTGCCGGAAGATCCTTTTTTTCCGCAAGATAAAACTTTTTCTATGGTCGCCGTTATTTCGTTGTCTTCAATAGGCTTGTAAATTACGCCGTAATGGTCGCATTTTGCAAGCCTTTCGAGCTGCTCGCTGTCTTTTATTGCCGTGAGAAAAATGACGGGTATGTCATGTTTTTCTTTAATAATGGAAGAAGCAGTAATTCCGTCCATCTCGCCAGACAGAAGAATGTCGAGCAAGATAATGTCCGGTTTTGAATTTTCGAGAACTTTTAAAGCTTTTTCAGCTGAATCTACTACGTCAATAACTTCAAATGAGTTTTGTTCCAGAACAAGCTTTATTCTCAGAGAAATTAAGTTTTCGTCTTCAACAATCAGAACAGTTTTTTTTCCCAATGGCCCTCCGATTAATATTATATTAAAACAAAAAATGATTCAATACGCAGGTATTATTTTTTATTGATAGTCAACAATTCTTTCTAACATAAAAACAGTTTTATTTTTTCAAACTATGAACTTGAATTTGTTATGGAATTCGTGCAGAATAAAGAAAACAGTCAAAATTAAACCGGATTTTACCGGTTTTAAAATTAATGAAGAGGAGCCTGTCAATGGTTTTTTATAAATATCAGGCCGCAGGGAATGATTACATCATTATAGACCTCTTCAACAAAGAACTTATGGGGATTCCCCCGGGAGAACTCTCGAAAATACTCTGCGACAGAAGGATGAAAATAGGCGCCGACGGCCTTTTACTGCTTAGCAACCATGAAACATGCGATTTCAAATTGAAAATATTCAACAGTGACGGCTCGCCTGCTGAAATGTGCGGAAATGGACTTAGGTCTGCTGTTTTGTATTTTTACATGAATGTTTTGAGAAAAATCGACTTCAGAGTATACACGGATTCAGGAGAAAAAATTTGTGAGATACTTGATTACGACGGAAAAAACAAAGCTTTAATCAAAACCTCAATCGGAAAGCCTGATTTTGAATCTTTAAAGCCAGGAAACGCATTTCCCGCAAAGCTCAATTGCGGATCTACGGGAGAGTTTTTCTGCGTTTCAATCGGCAACCCTCACGCGGTGGTTTTTGTCGAAGATGTTTTTCAAACTGATTTGAAATCGCTTTTTGACTGTGTCTCTTCATCAGGCGTATTTCCAGGCGGCGTCAATGTTTCGGCGGTAAAAATCGTCGACAGGAACCGTTTTTCTCAAAGAGTATACGAGAGGGGCGCGGGAGAAACACTTTCCTGCGGAACCGGAGCCGCCGCTGCTTTTTCAGTTCTCAGGAGAATTAATAGAATTGAAAAAGAAGCAGTGGCGGAACAGAGAGGAGGGAATATAACGATCTCTCAAAATGACGACGGCGTCGTTTTCATTTCGGGCAAAGCCGAAGAAGTTTTTAAGGGGGAAACAGGTGAAATATAAATTGTTTGCCGGGTTTTTACTGTCAGGCATATTGCTGAACTGTTCGAAAAGAGCGAACTTCGACGAACTCATAGATTCAGCCGCCTTCCATCTGGAACAGATAAACAGACTGAAAACAGAGTATGAAGATACCGATGAAGTACGGGAGCTTCTTAAAAAGGCTCTTTCTGAGAGTAAAAAAGCGGTTGAAATAAACCCGGAATCTCCAACGGCGAACGGATTGTACGCCAGGGCTCTGTTTGCATGCGGAGAAACAGAGAAAGCTCACGAGGCGGCCGAAATATCTATTGTCGCTGACTCACTGAACTTTCATGGGAATCTGGCCATGGGAAACATTTACAGGAAGATCGGGGACCTTGAAAAAGCGGAGTATTTTTATTCAAAAGCTGTCCTTTCGGATTCCTCAGACGTTTACGCCCGGTATTCACTCGCTCTTTTATTACAACAGAGAAGAAAACTTGCCGATGCCGAGGGCATTCTTGAACGCTTGGTGCAAATCGAACCGGATAACATCCGTTTTCTATATTCTCTCGCCGCAGTAAACGAAGAGCAGGCAGATCTTGTGAAAGCTGAAAGGCTTTTCAGGCTGTTGTCCGAAAAGAGACCTGAAGATCCTGAGCTTTGGAGAGCTTACGCAAGACTTCTGGAAAAGGGAGGAGATACGGTCAGAGCCAAGACACTGTATTACAAAGCGGATTCCATCGAGTACATACTGTACAATGAATAGCTACGGTCTTCACATACTGACAATCGGATTGCTGATTCTTGCGGGAAACCTCGGCGGAAGAGTGGCAAGAAGGATGAGAATCAGCGAGATAATCGGACAGATACTGGGCGGAATCGTTATAGGTCCTCTCACTATCCTCGTTATGAGAAACATTTCCGACAAAGTTGCCGAAGTATATTCGAAAGAATTTGTTTCTTTTCAATTTATTATATTTGCTTTCCTTTCGCTGATCGCTTTCGGCATAGGGGAAGAACTTCATTTCACAAGAATGAGAAAAATCCTGAAAAAAGTTTTTTGGGTTTCGATCGCCAACGTCGCAATGACATTTACTGTGGTTTTTTTCTCATTTTATTTTTACGGGAAGATGTTTGAAGAATCCGGAATAGATTTGTTTATATCCCTTCTCATAGCGTCTATAGCAATAGCTCAGTCTCCGGCAATTATTTTTGCGATAATGAACAGATATGAAATCGAAGGAGACATAAGAAATATAATAGGAAACATCATGGCCATAGTCGACCTTTTCGCAATACTCATTTTTTCCGTTTTAATTCAGATAAAAACACAGACAGGCGGGGAACTATCCTTTACGCAAACCACCAAAGACATCGGTGTGGCTGTATTGATAGGCATAGGGGCGTTCGTATTTCTCTGGATCCTGATTCACGGGATCGGAAATAGCGATAAAAAGAGGCGCATGGATTTTTTTATGGTCAGGCTTCTTTCCGAGCACCCGGCTCCTTCCATGGAGATGTTTTTGACTGTAGCGGGGATTGTAACCGTCATTACAGGATTATCAATACTTCTCCACCTGCCTTTTCTCATAGCGGTTCTGGTCGCAGGAGCGCTGATATCAAATTTTTCGGGATCGATGGCCTTTGACTCTATGAAAATCGAGAACATTATGCCCGCTTTCAACCTGCTGTTCTTCGCTCTTATCGGAGCGGAGATTGATTTTGCAAAGTTCAGCACGCCAATTCTTTCGCCGATTTTAATTTACATAATAAGCAGAGGCGTTTCTCAGTACGTCAGTGTAAAATTCGTTTTGAAACTTATGAAAAATGAACCGAAAATAGTAAATTGCGTACCTCCGCTCATGGTTCCTCAGGACGGCGTCGCGGCGGTGGAATCGGCTTTTCTCGTCAGCATTCTCGGTGAAAAAGGGCAGACTGTCGCGGACATAGTCATTCCCTCCCTTGTATTATTTTCAGTGTTCGGGGTTTTTGTCACTGAAAGATACATAAAAAAATGGCAGACATGGGTAATCGGTGAAGAAGATATGGTAAAGAGTCCGAGAGTTTTGCCGAAACGCCATCGTTTCAGTAAAGATGACATCTCCTGCATCCGCCTCGACGGAATTTATGACAGGAAAATGACCATAGACGCACTGGCGCGAGAGGGCGAGAAAAAGGGATTTTTCCCCGACCGAATGGCTGTGATAGACGCTTCGAATGTCAGAGAAAATCTGCAGGAGACAATCCTCTCGGATGGAGTCGTGCTTCCTCATTGCAGACTGCGAATAATGAAAAAGCCGAAAATTGTCATAGCAATTTCAGAAGAAGGAATATCGTGGGGGAAAAAGGCGAAAAAAGTAAATGTAATTATCCTTCTCGTTTCCCCGACGCTTTCTCCGGAAATGCACCTCGGCGCTTTGTCGTATATAGCGCACGCGTGCAAAAACTCTGACAGCTTTAAAAATTTAAGCGGTGAAGAAATCCGAAACACACTGATTTCATTGCAGGCGGCCACATGATGAACAGCTGTTTGCCGTTTTTTCTTTCAGATAAATTTTCCAGGGGTGAGCTTTCTGGAGTTACGCAGGGCTCAGCTCTTTTCACTGATCTTGGCGGTTTTACAAAAATGACAGAGATGTTCTTCAAAAAAGGAGACGCTGGCGCCGAAGAAATCTCAAGACAGATTCTGTGGGTTTTTGATTTGCCTGTCAAAACTGTCCATAAATACGGAGGCCACATAACTACGTTTGCCGGAGACGCCTTTACAGCGATTTTCCCCGGGGACGACGGGAAAAAAGCATATTCCGCTGCCGTTATATTGACTTATTTTTTCGAAAGGGAAGGCAGGCGGGAGACGGAACTTGGTGAACTCAATTTCACCTGCAAATGCGGCGTGGGAGCCGGAGGTATAGACTGGAGGGTCATCGCATTAGACGGGACTTTAAACTCGTATCTTTTCACCGGCCATGCCATATCGGAGGCAGTAAGGGAAGCAGAGAATGTCACGGCGGGAAAAATCGGCTGGAAAGGAAGCTTGAAAACAGTCATGCCGCAGAACGAAGAAGTGAAATTGTCCGTTCCTGACGAAATAGTCGCAAAATTTGTGTCTGAGTCAGTAATGAAAGCCGGTGAAAGAGGAGAACTCCGGCACGCTACCCCCGTTTTCATAAAGATAGACGAAACTGAAACGGCAAAACAGGACGAGGTCATAAGGAACATTTATGAAACGGCAATTAAATACGGCGGTTTCCTCAACAAAGTGGATTACGGAGACAAAGGGACGGTGGCTATGGTTTTGTTCGGAGCGCCCGATGCCAAGGAAAATCCCGAAGACCTCGCCGTTAAATTTTCACTGAAGATCAAGAGCCTCGGATTCAACCTGAGGGCGGGTATTGACAGCGGACTTGTTTATGCCGGAAGAACGGGCGGATCCGAACGATTCGAATGGACTTGCCTCGGAAATGTTGTCAATACTTCGGCGAGAATAATGAGCGCCTGCGGAGAGAGAGAAATTTTAGCGTCAGAAAGAGTTAAATCGAGAACCGATAAAGACGCGTGTTTCAAGCCTTACAAGGAAATGCTCTTTAAGGGCAGGTCAACCCCCGAGAAAATATTTGAAATAGAAAATCTTAAGGAAAGCAGGGGCATTGTCTTCAAATACAAAATGGTGGGCAGGGATAATGAATTGAGAAGATTAACCGATTTTACTTCGTGTATTGTCGGTCAAAAAACAAACGCGGGAGTTTGCTACATATACGGTGACGCAGGCATTGGAAAAAGCAGGCTTGTGTGGGAGCTTATAGAACAATACAAAAGAGAAGGAACAGCGATTACGGTGATGCATCTCCAATGCGAAGACACGTCCAGGTATCCATGGTTTCCCGTGTCGCAATGGCTTATAGATTTTTTCAATCTCGACAAAAATTATTTGTCGGCTGATAAACTCATGGATGAAATTGAAAAAACCGGCATACAATGGTCTTCGAAGAAAACCCCGGCCATTGCAGATATAATCGGAATGCCTCCCGCCGATGAAATCTACGAAATGCAAGGCGAAGAAAGAAAAAAAGAAAACCAGATTTTTGCGCTGAAAGAATTCATAAAAGCTCTGTCGAGGAAAACGCCTTTGATTGTATTCGTGGATGATTTGCAGAATGTCGACGAATTGACGATCGATTGGCTTTCAGCCGCAACAAGAAACGTGCCCGATTACCCTTTTGCCGTCATATGCACTTCACGATTTGACGAAAAAGGAGGCAAACCGAGAATAAATCTCGACAGAAGAGTAAAAGAGACGGAAATAGATCTTCGTGCGTTTGAAACGCAGGACCTTATTGTAAAAATGTTCGAACAGATTGCAGGCGGAGAACCGTCTGAAGCGGCAAAAAATTATCTTTTCGACAACACGCAGGGAAATCCTTTTTTCCTCGAACAAACTATCGTATTTTTAAAAGAACAGGACATGCTCAAGGGCTCCCCTATGGAAATATCGGGGAAAATTGAAAGACTTCCTGATTCTCTCTGCGATCTTCTGACGGCGAGACTCGACTCGATGGACTACGAACTGCGCGAAATAATAAAGAAAGCCGCTGTCATAGGAGAAAGATTTCTCGTAGACATCCTGAGGTCCATTATAGACGAAGGAATAAAGGAAGAATTAGAATTTTTCCTCGACAAGGGAGAGCAGGGGCAGATCATTGCCAGAGAACTCAATTACGAAGATATATACATGTTTAGGCATGCCATGCTGAGAGAAGCGGCCTACCAATTGTTTTTGCCTTCGGAAAGAAAAAAACTTCACAAAGAGATTTTCGAAGTCGCTGAAACGAAACTTTCCAGAGGGCTTGAAATGCACACGAAGCTTCTTGTCGAACAGTCGGAGAAAGCCGAAGAATGGAGAAAATGGGCGGAATACGCACACGAATATATGAAGATAATGCTCAAAAAAAATGCCAATCACGAATTATTGCGGATATGCAGAAAACTCGCGGAACATCACAAAAAAGAAGGAAATGACCAGAAAATGGCTGAAGCCGAGTTGACCGAGGGCAGGATACTCAAAAAGACAGGCAGATTAAAAGAGGCACGGGACAGGATTTCGAACGTCATTGAGATTTTTGAAAAATCAGGCGGTGACAATTCTCTTGCCGACGCAAACAACGAACTCGGGACGGTATATCTCGGAGAAAGGGAATTTGACAACGCGTTGCTTTGCTTTGAAAAAGCGCTCGAATACGCGAAAAAAGCGGGTGAAAAAAGCATGGAGAGCAGAACACTCGGCAACATGGGCGTCCTTCATGCGACAAAGAAAGATTTCAAAGAAGCCCTCGAAAGCTACGAAAAAGCCAAAAATATAGCGATAGACATCGGTGACAAGAAATTTGAAGCTTTGGCCCTGTCGAACATAGGGGCAATTTTGGCGCAGCAGAAAAAATACGAAGAAGCCGAAAGATGTTTCGACAAAAGCTACGAAATCGCCCTGAAGAACGAATTTAACGAAGAGAAAGCCGGAGCGCAGATAAATCTCGGCAACCTGGAAGCCATCAAGGGAAAAATAGTCGATGCCGAAAAACATTTTACTGAAGCCATGAAGATATTCAGGGAAGCGGGAATAAAAGAAGGCGAAGCTTACAGTCTTCTCAATATCAGCGAAATGAAAAAACACGAAGACAAATTTGACGAGGCGTGGAAGTACAGCAGAGAATATCTCGAATTGGCCAAAGAGACAGGGAACATTGGCTGGGAAATAAAAGCACTTTGCCAGACTGGAGATTTGAAATACAGGATGTCGGAGGCCGAGGAAGCTGTCAGATATTACAACGAGGCATTAAAACTCTGCGAAATACGGAACGATTTGGAAATCGAGACCGAAATTCTTTTCGAAATAGCAAAGCTTTACAGGAGAATAAACGATTTTTCAAAAAGCCACGATTATCTCGACAAGGCTTTCGAAAGATCCGAAAAATTGGGAAATCCATCCCTGAGAAGCGAGATAGCCTATAATATCGCCTGCCTTTTTGCGGATTGCAACTCCTTCAAAAAAGCGGGTGAATATCTCGACGTCGTTAAAAATCTCGGGGATAAAGAGGGCAAAATAAAGGCTTTCAGGGAAAAATACGGTTATTGAATCCCGTTTTTCTTAAAACAGCGCATTTCAGATACCAAAAATCTTCCATGGGCAAGAGAGCCGGGTGATCTTTCGGCTGAAATGTCAGGGACAGAAGGTCGAAACTTGTTCTACGGTCGGCCGATGCGGATTTGAGCATGCCGATGAAAGACGAAACGTCCAGATGCTGTGAGCAGGAACAGCTGACGAGAAATCCTTCATCTGAAAGCATGTCCATGGCACGCATGTTGATTTCTTTGTATCCTTTAACACCCTGTTTGATTTTTTTTCTGTCTTTAATGAAAGCCGGAGGATCTAAAATGATTACGTCGAACTTTTCTCCGGTCTTTTCCATTTTTTTTAAATACGAAACAGCGTCGGCCTTCACGAAGTAAGCCGATGCGCTAAATGAGCCCAGAGAAAAATTTTCTTCAGCTGTTTCGAGGGATTTTTTTGAACAATCGAGGAAAACGACTTCTTTTGCACCGTAAAAGGCAGCATGGATTCCGAAGGCTCCATTGTTGCAGAAAGCATCGAGAACTCTTTTTGAATTGGAAAAACCGGAAAGCAGAGTGTAGTTCTCTCTTTGATCGAGAAAGAATCCTGTTTTCTGAGCTTCTAGAAGGTCAACAGAAAATAAAACTCCGTTGATTTTCACCGGTTTTTTCCTGTCAATTTTGCCGTAAACGCAACCTTTGAATTGTTCGAGCCCTTCCTTGATCCTGATTGGAGAGTCAGATCTTTCGACGACAAAAGACGGATTAAAAATTTCGATGACGGACTCCAGAATGAGATCTCTCATCTTGTCAGCGCCGAGGGTTGACAGCTGAAAAACCACGGCGTCTTCGTATTTGTCAATAACAAGGCCGGGAATACCGTCTGCTTCAGAAAAAAAGACCCGAAGGCAATTTTCCAGCGGGTATATCAGCTTTCTCTGATGCCACGCTTTATTTATAGTTCTCTTGATAAAAGCGAGATCGATAGGCTCGTCGCGTCTCGTTAGAAAACGAACGGTGATTGAAGATGAGGGATTGTAATATCCTTTTCCGAGAAATTTATTTTCCGAATCATACACGTCGGCGATGGAACCGGGCGTGAGAGAAGAGGAGACCAGGTCAATTTCATTGCCCCATATCCAGGGATAACCGCGTACCGCTTTTTTTTCGGCATTTTTTCTAAGTTTGATTAAATTCACAGAATATCTTCAGGTATTTAAAATTGATTATATAACGTACGGCACAATATTGAACACGAAAATTTTTACAGTGATTTTCCGCTGTGACAATCAGATGTGAAAAGGGGTTACAGAGGGTTTATTTTTGACATTTTGCGAAAAAAACATGTTCCTTCTTTTTGAACTGATACGAAATAAACACCCGGACAAAGATCTGCCGCAGAGAAGGAAATTTCGGGTGAATCATTTTGAAGAACGCCTCTGTAATAAAAGCCTGCGTTTCTCCCTGAAACATCAAGAACAAACACTTCTATGAATTCACCTGAATATTCTGAAAAGCGGATAAAGACATTCCCTCGGCCGTCGCTGAGAAAATAAAAAGGGTCGCAGCTGAAATAAGAGTCACGATTGATTTCTTCGACGTAAGTGAGCTGATTGTAGTACAATGCGCCCTGGTCTGCTCTCGTTCCGTCCAAATCAGGTGAAGAAGAAGGGTCGCCGGCGTCTATGCAAGGAGATCTCGTGCTGTCGTGCAAAGGGAAATTTGCCCATGTAATTTGAAGATTCGCGGACTCTGTGTCGGCAAATATGGGGTATTGCTCTATGCAGCCTGTTCCGAACCACTGGTTTCCCGTTCCACCCTGTAAATCGGAATATATGACGGAGACAGAGTTGGGAGAGGAATATGAAAAAGCGTTGGGTAAATCGCTCCACGAGATTATGTTTCTGCAGACAAAAACTGAAGTTGATTGTTCGGAATAATAATAGATACCGCCGCCTTCCAAAGCTCTGTTGGCGAAAAAGGTCGAACGGTCGAGTAAAATCGACCCCGACGCGGAAGCCGCCGAGAGTCCTCCTCCTACATTCCCCGCAGAATCCCTGAAAAAAATGTTCCCCGCCAATACCGACACGGCAAAATCCGACGTAAAAGAGATTCCTCCTCCATTGTCCTGCGCCGTGTTTGCGCTGAAAATATTATCCTGTATGGAAGACGTTCCGGTTCCTATCCATATCCAGGCTCCTCCTCCGTCTTCGCCCGAGTAATTTGAATTAAATTGATTTTGTGAAAAGTTGAGAGTACCGGAATTGAGGTGAAGAGATATTCCTCCGCCGTTCCAGTTCGTCGTCGTGTTGCCGATGAAATTGTTTGAACTGATGCAGACAGATCCGCTGTCATTCACTCTGACAAAAAATCCGGCTCCGTCGAGAACCGCATGGTTTGCCGTGAAAGTGTTGTTTTGAGCAAAAAGAGAGCTGTTGGCGCCTAAAAAATAAGTAAACAAACCGCCTCCGCCGTCTTGAGCGTAATTTCCAGAGAAACTGTTTCCGGTTGCTGATGCCGATCCGTTCTCGCAATACAGCAATGCTCCCCCGGCGTCGTCACCGTTTGCCCTGTTGCCGTTAAAAGTGCTGTTCGTCAATGCTATAGACCCGGAGGTTGATCCTGCGTTAAGGCCCCCTCCGTCATTGGCGCACGTGTTGTCGTCAAAATGACAGTCGGTAACAAAGATGTCTCCGGAATTGGTTATCAGAGCGGCTCCGCCGCCAATTTCCTGAGCCTGGCATTGTTCGAACATACAATTCGACATGAATATTCGGCTTGATGATGTTTCGACAAGAACGCCTCCTCCGTTAGATGCGTTACCGCCGTGAGAGAAACCCACTCCGTTAATTGCGATGTCTTCGGTCGAGTAAACTGAAACAACGCTCAGCAGTCTGAATGTACCGTCGCCGGTAAGGACAGTAGAGTCTGAACCAGCTCCGGCAATAAAAACACCGTAACTTTCAGCAGAGTTATACAACAATGCGGATGTCAAATCATAATTTCCTGCGGCAGCTATAATCGTGTCGTTTTGTCCGTTCGAAGCCGAAATAATAAGAGCGTTCTGAAAAGAGGATTCGTCGTTGACGTAAAAAACGGCCGAATGCAAAATGCTTGGGAGGATCGCCGCTGAAAACAGCGAGACCATAATTTTAAGCATCTCTTTTTCCTCCTGGTTCCTGAGTGTTTTCGCTATTCATGCAAAAAAGCGTTTTTCCGCAGATAAAACAGTATTTTGCAAAAGGAGACCTCACGGGGGTTCCGCAATGCGGGCAACAGGATATCATGTTATCGCCGCAGTAAGGGCATGCCGATTCATTATTTCTTCCCAAATAATGACAGCGGGGACACATTATCAAACTGTTCTTCATTACAAAAATATTATAAGGAAAGGGTATTAAAATTTAATTAAAAGCTTAAGTGGCTTCGATGCCTTTTACAAGATCGCGGGTTTTTTGTTCCGGTGTAACGCCGAGTTCGGCATCCAGAAGCCTGCAAAGTCTTTTGTATTGGTTCAAAACGCTGTTCCTGTCGCCCGCGAGAATGTAGGATTCCATCAAAAATCTGTGTGCTCTCTCGTCGAAAGGATCCGTGGAGAGAAGAGTATGAGAAAAATTTCTAAGTTCGTTGATGTCGCTTCTGTCCGCGGCTATCTGAGCGAGCCACAATAAGGCTTCTTTGATTTTTTCTCTGTAAATCAATTGCTCGTCGTCAATTGCAAGAGCGTACATCTCCGGAAGAAAATCCCCTTTGTAAAGACTGACGGCTTCTCTCGCGTATCGTTCGGCAGAATGAGATTTAGCTCTGTTTTTTTCCTGTTCGAAAAAAGCGTGTATTTTATCGAATTCGTAGCAATCTACGGTGAATTTACTGTTGTCGAGCCTGTAAAAAGGTTCTTCGCAGATAACTGCTTCTGCGCCGATTGTCTTTCTTAAATGCGTCAGGGTAACGTGAAAATTGTTTTGGGATTCTTTGGGTCCTTTGTCAGGCCAGAGCTGATTTTCAAGCATTTCTCTAGTCGCGCCTTTACTACCGGAAAAAACCAGCAGGAGGGCGAGAAGTTCCTTCGCTTTTCTCGATCCCCATTCCCTGTCTGAAAAAACTCTTTTCAATTCAGTGTCTTCCACCGTCAAACCGCCGAAGGTGGTTATTTTAAGTTTTTTACTCTTTGATTTTTTTTTAACTCCGGTCAAAGAAAGGTTTGGAAAAGGCGTTTTCAAACCGGATCTGGCGGCGAAATATTCCGTCTGTTCAGGCAAACGCATCTTTTCGAAAAGATCAAACGCCTCAAGAAGATACTTGTTCCCTTTTTCACCTTTTAAACACAGACCGAATTCGGCTTTCTGCCTTGCGAGAGAGAAAACCGCTCCTGATTTTTTAAGTATGTTTTCAGCCAAAATGAATTCATCGACCGCTTTTTTGGGGTTGCGGAGAAGAGCCCGAATTTGAGCTTTTCTCGAAAGAACGACTGCCTCGAGGATTTTCATCTTGTTTTTTTTACACAGTTCAAGCGTCTGTTCAAGTGAGTTCATGGCTTCATTAAATTGGCGTTTTTCCTGCTGTATATACGAACCTGTAAGAGAGAGCTCGGTTTTCAACGAACTTTCCAATTCTCCGAAATGCTCACGCGAGATGTCCAAAAATTCTTTTTCGGCTCCGCTGAAATCCATCTCTTCCAGCAGTATCCGGCAGAGTTTGATTCTGGATTCAAGAACGAGTGCACTCATCCCCTTTTTTTCGGCAAGTTCCCTGCAAGTAAAAGAATGCATTTTTGAAAGGGCTAAATCTTGTTTTATGAGAGCAAAGCTCGACAGAAAATCGTGAGTTTTGGCGATTTTCATTGTATTTCCTGTTTCATGGAATAATTCAAAGCTCTCTCTCGTGAATTTCAGAGCGAGGTCGATTTCCCCGATTTCGCGAAGAACCAGACCAAGATTTCCGAAAGAGACGCTTTTGCTGTTTTTATCACCGGCTTTGTCGGCTATTTCAACAGAAAGCTCATATATGTTACGCGCTTTTTGTAGTTTACCCGTGAGAAAAAATATCGAACCTAAAAGATTCATCGGGTACCATTTTCCTGACGGGCTTATTTTTGAATCGATCTCTTTTATCAGGATTTCGCATTCAGAAGAGGCTTTTGTGTAATGTCCCTGTTTTGTGAGTAAAAGGCAGTTGTTGTATTTCAGTTTCCACTTTTCTTCTTTCATTCTCTCCGGTATAAGGGAGATTGTCTCGTCCATCAGTTTCCTGGCTTTTTTATACTCGAATCTTTCGAGATAATTCCTCGAAAGGAAGTTTGACAAAGAGACAGCGTCTTGAATAAGACCCGCCGAAAAAAGCCGGGTTATTAAATCCGTGTATTGCTTTTCATTAAAGGCTTCAGATTTAAGGTTAGAGAAAATTATAAGCAGCTTTGATTGGACTTCAAGAACGTCGGTATCACTGAATTCTGGAATTTCTTTCATCAATTGAACCAGCATTTTCATGTATTCCGCAACACTTTCCCAATTCTGAATTTTTTTGTAATGATCGGCGGCCGCTTCAATTTTCTTTGCGAGTGGAATATTATATTCATCAGACGTCAAAAACCTCGTGAGATGGTAGGTTTCTAAAAGCGGGTCCTGAAATTTACCTTTCGAGAAAAACCTGGCTGCTTTTCTGTGGGATCGTTTTTTGTCACTTTCTTTTGTGATTTCGAAAATCGCTTTTCGAATCAGCGGATTTTGAAAATCGGTCAGAGAGTTTTCGTCCTTGACAAGAAAATTTTTATTCACGAGTGACGAAATCGTCTTAATCGGGTCGGAAACAATGTTTTCTGAAATAAATACGGCGGCCTGTTCCGGGAAAGCGCTTTCCAGGACTGAAACCGAAGAAAGCAAAGCATATTCTTCTTTTGAAAGTTTTTCAAATTTCTCTTTCAAAAAAACAGCGACGTTTTCCGGAAGTTTTACGTCCTCATAGAAATCGTCAACTTTCCATGTCCCGTCTTTGTAATATATTATGTTTGACCGCAAGAGAGTTTTTATAATTTCGTCAATGAAAAAAGGAATTCCTTTTGTTTGGAAGTGAACCCATTCTACGAATTCACGGTTAATATGTTTTTGAAAAAAACAACGTAGTGAATCCTCCACCATTTTCACATCCAAAGGTTTCAATACGATTAGTTCGGAAGAAAATCTGGCTGAAGAGAGAAATCCTGTGTTTAGTGCGCCGGCAATCACAAAGATGGAACAGTCATAGATGTTGGATCCCAGATATTCGAGAAATTCGATTGAACCTGAGTCCATATAATCCGCATCGTCAATAACTATTACCAGGGGCCACAATGAGGATATTTTCTTTATGATTTTTAAAAAAGAATCAAAAACGGCTTCTTTTCCGGCCGGGGGTACTTTTAGAACGGAATACGGATAATGTTCGGAAATCAAAGGGCAATAAGCGGATATGATCCTTGCGGTGTCGGCAGGGATCAGCGAAGCGATTAGTTTGGATTTTCCTTTTTGAGAATTCAGAAAAGAGCTTATCAAAAAGGAAAACACGGACATGAAGGTAACTTTTCCCGAAGCTTTACCGTGAAGAACTATGAAAGGAGGGCAGAGGATTTTCGATCGGAATTCTTCGAGAAAACGGGTTTTTCCTATTCCGTCTGCACCCGTAACAAGAGCGAATATCCCTTCACCTGAAAGAGTGTACTGCAGTTTTGCAACAAGCATGGAGATTTCACGCTCTCTCCCCTCCAGGGTGAGTTTTTTGTTCAGGATTTCGGCTGCTTTTTGTTCATTTTCTGACATTCTTAGCTCCGCAAAAAAATCTATTTAGAATGACGCTTTGAAAACCGGTTAAATTGAGATGAGGTGAGAGAAGTTTTGACTTTTTCAAAAGAGTCTTTGCCGCAACACAACAATGAAGACAAGGGCGCTTTTTCAAAAACCAGACCGATTATATCGTCGGCCAATTTTCTTATTTCCCATTGAGAGTGACTGTCCATCCTCAATCTTGAAAAATGGCAAAGTTCCCGTGCATTCATCCTTACGAGTACTGTTCTTTTAAATGAATTTGCGAGAAGATACGAAGATGATATTTTCATTCCGTCTTTTTTCCAAGCTTCTTCCGATTGAAGTGACAGCTCGCGGAATTTGCTTTCATAACCGGCTGTAATTACTGATTCCGGGATGACGAATCCGAGGGCGGGATCAGGTAAGCTGTTTAATAAAGTCATCATTCTGTGTCTCTTAAGCTGAGCGAAAGCGCAGGAAGAAAGATTTATAGAAAAAGTGAAGTCGGCGAGTTCAAAAGAACGGGGAAGCGGATCGTGAACGTTCAGGTTTTTATAAATATTTAAAATCACTTCTTTTTTTCTCTGCTCGGACAGTTTTTCAGGTTCCTGGAAAACGCCTTCTGACTCAAAAATCAAACCCGAAGCGATTTTTGAATCGGCATTTTCAGTGAACGAGACGAGTTTTACGGCCTCTGAATTCACGTTTGATGAGGAAATCGGTCTTACTGCCAATTGTGCCGTTGCTCCTGCAGTGTGCCTTATGAGAGACGGGATGTGTTCTTTTGCTTCGGACTCGAGCAGGCCGGCGATGTTTTCTGTTTCAGCGAGGCCGGAGTTTCTGAGCGTGACAATTATATGCTCGAGAGATCTTGCGTTGACCGTCATCCCCAATTGAGTCGGAGCTGACAAAGTAAGTGCGTATCGTGAGTCTTCTTTCGAAGGATCACCCCTGGAAGGGTTTTTTTTCTCAAGATTTTCAGAAAGTTCTTCGTAAAGCGCAGTTGATTTTTCCGAGATGTCCAAAAAATCTTTCTTTTTTTCGGGCTCCTGAAATTCATAAGGTACAACCGGTTTTTCAAATATGTTCATGTAGCGCTGAGATCTTTCGGTGAACGACGCCAACCTGTGATGTTCAATGAATTCGGCGGCGAATCTGGTAATTCCGGATAAATCGAAATTGAGGCAGACGTGTTCGGCGATGGATTTGTGCCCCATTTCAAAAATGATTTTTTCGTTTGATTTTCTCGCGCTTTCGACGTCGGCCAGCGCTTGATTACGTAATTCCAAAAGAGAAAGGGAGGACCTGCTGCACCTGGCAAAAGACGTCGCCATGGCTTCCGCTTGTTTGGCTTTTTCGGAGTCCGCAAACGATGTTATACCCGACAATTTTACCTGCATAGCACGAAATATAGATTATTATATTCTTCGTGACAAGCGTTTTCAAGACAAAAGAGGGTTGCGTAACATGCAAAAGCGTGTATTTTTTAAAATAAAAGGGGAAAAAATGGATTTTAATAAATTGACAACAAAGGCACAGGAGGCCGTTCACTCTTCCCAGATTGAAGCTTCACGAAGAGCGAATCAGATAATAGAACCCGAGCATCTTCTTCTGGCTTTGATTCAGCAGGAAAACGGTTTCATACCTCAGATATTAATGAGGATGAACACGGACGTTCAAGGTCTGGCTGAAAAAACCGAGAAAGAAATAATGAAATATCCTTCCGTGACCGGTCAAAGCGGTGCCTTGTCTCCGGGAATCGGATCGGATCTTAATCTGATACTTGCAGATTCGTTTGAAGAAGCACAGAAAATGAAAGATGAATTCGTCAGCGTGGAGCATATTTTTCTGGCGATGACATCTGACGCAAGCAAGAGGACGAGAAAGATACTTAACGAATTCGGAATTGACAGAGAAAAATTCTTGAAAGTGCTCATGGAAATGAGAGGAAGTCAGCGAGTGACCAGCGCTGAACCTGAAGCGACTTACGACGTTTTGAAGAAATACGGGCGCGAACTTGTAGAACTCGCACGGTCCAACAAACTGGATCCGGTTATCGGCAGAGACGAAGAGATAAGAAGAGTCGTGAGGATCCTTTTGAGAAGGACAAAGAACAATCCTGTCCTAATAGGCGACCCCGGAGTCGGCAAGACTGCGATAGTTGAAGGCCTCGCTCAAAGAATAGAAAGAGGCGATGTTCCCGAGGGCTTGAAAGACAAAAAGATTTTTGCCCTAGACATGGGATCGCTAATAGCCGGAGCGAAATTCAGGGGGGAATTTGAAGAAAGACTTAAAGCCGTTTTAAATGAAGTTCAGAAATCGGAAGGCAAAATTCTCATGTTCATCGATGAACTTCACATAGTCGTGGGCGCTGGAAAAGCCGAAGGATCAATCGACGCCGGTAACATGCTAAAACCTCTTCTTGCAAGAGGTGAAATACATTGTATCGGAGCCACAACAATAGACGAATACAGAAAACACATTGAAAAAGACGCCGCTTTCGAAAGGCGTTTTCAACCGGTCCTGGTAGACGAACCTTCAGTAGAAGATACGATATCGATCTTGAGAGGCCTAAAAGAAAAGTTTGAGATTCATCACGGAATAAAAATCCTCGACAGCGCAATTGTTGCTTCGGCTGTCTTGAGTCACAGATACATATCTGACAGGTTTCTCCCTGACAAAGCCATCGACCTGATAGACGAAGCCGCAGCAAAAATCAGATCTGAAATTGACAGTATGCCGTCTGTGATAGACGACCTGAACAGGAGAATCACCCGACTAGAGATAGAAAGAGAAGCCTTGAAAAAAGAAAAAGATAAAGCGAGCAAAGCGAGACTTGCCGAAATCGAAACAGACATTGAAAAAAACAAAGACAAATATTCAAAGCTGCGGAAAAAATGGTCTCAGGAAAAAGAACAAATAATCCGGATAGGCAAGGTCAGGGAAGAAATTGAAAGGGTCCGCACTGAGTCGGATAAAGCCGAAAGGGAATACGACCTGAACAAAGCCGCTGAGCTTAGATACGGTAAACTTCTGAATCTTGAAAAAGAACTCGCTTCGCTCGAGGCCGGATCAGATAAAGGGGAAGGCAGGCTTTTGAGAGAAGAAGTTTCGGAGGAAGAGATCGCCGGAGTTGTCTCTCTTTGGACTGGTATCCCAGTCAATAAGCTTATCGAAGGCGAAAGAGAAAAGCTGATGAAGCTTGAAGAACTCCTGCACGAAAGAGTAATTGGACAGGACCCGGCGGTTTCCGCTCTTTCAAAATCGGTATTGAGAGCGAGAGCCGGCCTCAAAGATCCTTCGAAACCGATAGGTAATTTCATTTTTCTCGGTCCTACCGGGGTGGGAAAGACCGAACTTGCGAAAGCTTTGACTGAAGTGCTTTTTGACACGGAAGAAAACCTCATAAGAATTGACATGACGGAGTACATGGAAAAGCACACGGTTTCCAAACTCATAGGCGCTCCTCCGGGGTATGTCGGATACGACGAGGGGGGGCAGTTGACGGAAGCCGTCAGAAGAAAGCCTTACAGCGTAATACTTTTCGATGAAATTGAAAAAGCTCATCCGGATATATTCAACGCGCTCTTGCAGATTATGGACGACGGAAGACTCACGGACAATAAAGGAAGGACAGTGGACTTCAAAAACACGATACTGATTATGACTTCCAATATAGGCAGCGCTCTGCTCGTAGAAGGCATGGGAAAAGACGGATATATGTTCGACGAACGCAAAAAGGACGTTCTCGACGCACTGAGAAACCATTTCAAGCCTGAATTCCTCAACAGAGTTGATGAAGTCGTCATGTTCATGCCCTTGACAGTCGAACAGGTCGAAAAGATAGTTGATTTACAGATTGAAAAAATAAGAGAAAGGCTGAAAGAAAATAAAAACAACATTGCTATATCTGAAAATGCCAAAAAAATGATAGCGTCGGAGGCTTACGATCCTATATACGGCGCGAGGCCGATAAAAAGATATCTTCAAAGAAACGTTGAAAACGTGCTGGCTGAAAAGATAATCAAGGGAGACATAAATCCCGGAGACACAATAAACATTGAAGAAAGAAACGGACAACTTGAGATTTCAGTTAAAAAGTGATCAAAAAGAAAAATCAATCGTCAAATATTTAGACAATACGGTCCAAATCAGAAAACCCGCTGAAATAAAAGGAACAAAAGGTATTTTTTTCCATCTCGGTTCAGGATCCCGCCAGTCTTTTTCGACGTTTTTTCTAAAAAAAACCATAAGAGCCAGCGAAAAAATGAGCCCAAAAACAGAGCCGAAAAACAAGGAAAAAAACGAAGCCTTCCAGCCGGTGTAAGCTCCTATCAATCCGGCAACGCTCGCGTCCCCGTCACCGAGTCCGTTTTTAGAAAATAAGGCTGAAAACAAATCATTGAACAAGACGACTGTACCAATTGCTATTGCTGTCCCCGCAAGGCTTTCGAGGGGGGTGACAAAACCGTTTTTGATAAACGAAGTCAAGAGGCCGAAAACAATTCCAGCCGAAGTCAGTTTTACAGGCACGATATATCTGTCGGTGTCAGTTGCAGAAACCGTGAAAAGAAAAAAAAGCAGAGCGGATATTCTGACGGCGTCGAGAGTCGTTCCGAAAAAAACAAAAGAATACAAGAACAGTATTCCGACCGATAATTCGACGAGGGGATAACGCGGAGAGATAGCTTTTTTGCAGTAACGGCATTTTCCCTGGAGCAGCAAATAGGAAACAACGGGAATGTTCAGGTAAAAATGTATTTTTTTTCCGCATTCCGGGCAAAAAGACCGGGATTTCACAACGGAAATTTTTCTCGGCATTCTGTATATGCAGACGTTTGAAAATGAACCGAGACATGTTCCGAGAAAAAACCAGTACGTTCCAAGCAGAACAGAAGGGTAGCTTCTAAGTGCTTCAAGAAAGCTCAGAAAAATTCCTTCCTTTCGAAAAAGATGATTGACAAAGCCAGGCATGAAATAACGTAAAACAGAGAATATGAAACAGCGGAAAGAGCGAAATCATATCCCAGGGGGATCCTTTTGTACGCGAGGATGTTAATGTCAATTTCCGAAAAAGCCGGTAAAATGTATGCTAATAAGGAGACAACAAACTTTGTCAGAGGGTTCAATTTATGACTTATGTCGCTGAAATTCAAGGCTGAAGAAAGATAGAACCCGGAAAGCACTGTAAGAAAAGTGAACACGGCGCCGGTAATCGGAGTCGCGAAAGAAGAGAAAAAAACACTCAAAGCGCAGACTATTAAAAGCTGAAGCTGGATAAAGATAAAATTTAGGCAGAATTCGAGACGTAAAGGCACCTTGGTCATTATAAAAACAACGGCAAAAAGAAGAGCAATGAATATTTCCAGAATAAATATACTCCAGTACATGCCCAGGAATTTGGCTATCAGATAATGATCTCTTCTGACAGGTTTGGAAAGGATAAGATATATCGTCCTTTGCTTGAATTCAGTCTGTATAACTGTTGTCCCCGTGACAACAGCTACGAGAATTCCGGTCAAAAGAAAAGTGGCGTTGGAAAAATCATAAAGAATTTTTTCGTATTCTCCGAGGACGAGTGGTTTAATAAGCACTGGCATCAAGCTCATTAAAACAGGAAAAACAGAAATGAAATAAAGAGACCTTTCTCTGAGAAGAACTTTGAATGTGACTTCAGCGAGAACAAACACCTTTTTCATTTTGCGCCCATCAAATCCACGAAAGTCTGTTCAAGGGGAGATAGAGAAGGGCCGTATTGAATGATTTTTACATTTTCCGTCTGGCATGTCTTCATAACTTTCTCAAGCGTTTCCCTGTTTCCTTCTATCTTCCAAAGGTTTTCGCCGCAGTTCTGCGGAACTGCTGAAGTTACTGTCTTTTTGATGTCGTTTTTGCCGGACTCGACAACCAGAGTGAAAGCGTTTCTGTATTTTGACGTTATGTTGAGCAAAGAATCCTGCATTACAAGTTTTCCCTTGTCTATTATGCCGATGTCGTCGGCCAGCTCTTCGATGTCCGGAAGCGTGTGCGTTGATATGATGACGGTTTTTCCGTCGTATTTTAATTTTCTGATTATCTCTTTTATTTCCGCCCTTCCGACAGGATCGACGCCTGAAAGAGGCTCGTCGAGTATGAGGACTTCCGGGTCGCCTGCCAAAGCCTGAGCGATGCCCAGTCTTTGAAGCATACCTTTGGAATAAGTTTTTATGTGGTTTTCCGATGATTTTGATATTCCGACTGATTCGAGTAAAACTTCGAGTGTATGCTTGTTTTGAGTTTTTCCGAGCAGAGCGAATGAAAGAGACAAAAATTCTTTTCCCGTCAAATGAGAGTAAAAGACAGGGTTTTCAGGAAGAAATCCGATTATGCTTTTTGATTTCATTGTTCCAGCCGACTCTGAAAAAATTTTTGCAGATCCGCCGTCTTTATTGATCAATCCGCTCAGTATTTTCATTGTAGTTGATTTTCCGGCTCCGTTAGGACCCAAAAGGCCGTAGATTTTACCTCTTCCGACGAAGAAAGAAAGACCGTCAAGAGCTTTTATCTTTTTGGGGAAGAATCCCGTTTTGTATGTTTTTTTAAGTTCGTTTATCTCAACTGCATTCATATTCAGAATCCGGGAAATCCCGCCGCCGTTTTCTCCATCTCAATAAAACTGAGGTCTGAAACAACCGTGCTTATTATATCGTAATATCTGACTGCTTTTTCAAAAACATACATTTCATTTTCCGGGAGAGGTTCTCCGGAAGCTCTTGCAAGAACCGGGAGCGGATCCACATGAGTGCCGTTGATTTTTATGCCGAAATGCAAATGAGGACCGGTTGATAAACCGGTCGAACCAACGAAACCAACTAACTGACCTTGTTCGATTCTTTTTCCCATCGAAATTCCGTCGGCTATTTTGCTCAAATGATAGTATTCGCTTTCTACGCCCCCCGAATGTTTTATTCTGACGGCGATGCCGGCTTCTCCGGACCATCCTGACAAGACGACAGTGCCCGCCGCAATCGCGGAAACAGGGGTTCCGGTGGGAGCAGAGTAATCTACACCTCTGTGCGCCCTTGTATATTGAAGAATGGGATGAAATCTGGCCGGTGAAAAACCCGAAGAAATCCGCGAGTATGAGACAGGGGAACTGAGAAATCTTCTCTGGGAACTTTGCCCGTCGAGGCTGAAATGAGAAAAACGGGAATAAGGATAAAGATAAGCCTCTCCGGAAGTTCTGCTTCCCCAGTAGTTTCCTGAAATTATTGAAGTTCTGCCAATGCAGGATCCTCCGGAATATTTTTTGAATATCAGTATCTCGAAAGAATCCCCTTCCCGAGAACTGAATGTGAAATCCGCCTGATACTCGAGCAGGTTGCAGAACGCGGCTGCAACGTCGTCGTTGCCTCCGGCATTGATTATGCTCTGCCATAGAGAGGGATTTTGAGCGTCCAGCTTGCCTTTAATGACGAAGGGCACGAAGGAAACATCAACTTCAACCGTTTCCCCTCTCCAGCCTGAATCTGTTCTGAAAACTCTGTACATCTGGTCTTCTTTGCGTTTGAAAAGAAAACACACAACAGAATCCTTTTCAACGAAAACAAACAAACTTTCGCCGGGTCTGCATTGTTCTGTTTTGAACAGCCGTCCGAATATCAGGGATATCTCACCGGTTTTCATTCTTGATGCGGCAACGCGCGTAATAAGCGATGACAGATATTCTCCGGAGTCTAAAACGCCGGTTAGAGTTTCTGAAACAGGTTGAGGTTGGAAAGGCAGAGAGTCGTCCATTAAAGTGATTTCGCGTCTTTTGGTTTCTCTGCAAGACAGCAAAGCCAGAACAAAAATTGTTATGTATAATTTTCTCATGTTCCTAAAATAATTCTCGAAGCCAGATTTTTTGGCAGTCCGCTCTTGAGTATTTCCTTGTAAGCAGACTCGACATCATAGTCAAAACGTTTGTAAACAACCAGGTTTTTGAGCGTATCAAAAACCACATAAGAAGGCATGTAATTTCCGTCACGCGGTTGACCGGAGCTTCCCACGTTAAAAATGTATCTCATGCCGCGCTCGAGGTCAATTTCCGGGTGAAGGTTCAGATCTGTCGAATTTGTGTTTTCGTCTTTGTCTGTAATGTATACCGCCGGGAAATGGGTATGGCCTATGAAAACAAGATCGACTCCGTCGCTCCCGATTTTTTTCATCTCTGTTTTTGCTTCTTTGAGTCCGAAGAGGTAATTCCACGAATCCGGAGAAGAATAAGTGCAGTGGGCGAAAAACGTGTTCCAAAAACCAAAAACACCGGAGTATGTCAAGTCCCAGGAAGAAATGATTTTCATGTTTGGTTTCGATAGAACACCTCTGGTCCATTTGAGGGATTCCCTGGCGACCGGATTGAAATTTTCATCCGTTATTTTTTCAAGAACGCACGCTTCGTGATTTCCGAGAAGCTTTACGTCGGAGATATCTTCAACTCCTTTGACGCATTCATTGGGAAAAGCACAGTAATCCAGTGCATCACCTATGAAAACAGTCAGATCGGGAGAAAGAGCGGACATTTTCTTTTTCAGTTCTTCGAAGGCGTGTAAATTACCGTGAATATCCGAAAAGACTGCTATTTTGATGGTTTCCTCGCAACGGCTTCGAGAATTCCGTTTATGAAAGAGGACGCTTTCAAGCCGCAGAATTCTTTTCCAAGTCTGATTGCTTCGTCCATAGCGACAGGAATCGGAACCTCCGGATAAAAAAGGATTTCGGCTATGGAGAGTCGAAGTATCTGCCTTTCTACAATTCCGACCCTTTCGATGTCCCAGTTCATTAAACTCTTTTTTATAAGTTCGTCGATTTCCTGAAGGTTTTTGCTGATGGTGTCGATCTTTCCATCAATCCAGTCCGTGTCTTCGCGAGCCAGATCTTTGCCGTAGAATTCAAAAAAAATATTTCCGTCTTCTTCACAAAATTCTTCCCGGTAAAGTTTTTTTATTATGAGTTTTCTAAGATTGTGTAGGCTTTGCAATAATCATTCCAGTTCGGAATACAAATTCGCCATCTCAAGAGCCGTCATCGCCCCGTCAAAACCTTTGTTCCCGGACTTGATTCCCGACCTGTCGAGAGCCTGTTCCTGAGAGTCTGCGGTGATAATGCCGTATATAACAGGTGTCCTTGAAGAAATGCCTACGGACGCGATTCCCTTTGAAACTTCAGCGGCGACGTAATCGAAATGAGGCGTGTCTCCCCTGATGACAGAACCCAGGCAGATAACCGCGTCATATTTTCCCGATTCGGCGGATAATTTTGCGACGGGAGGAATTTCGAAAGCGCCGGGAACCCACACGACGAAAATATCCTGATCCAGCACTTCATGTCTGCGCAACGCGTCCAAAGCGCCGTCTATTAGTCGCGCAGTAATCGTCGAATTGAAGCGCGATGCTATGAGAGCAATTTTTTTTCCTTTTCCTGAATATTTGCCTTCTTTTACAACAGGCATTTAAACCTCCTTTAACATGTGACCGAGTTTCTCTTTTTTTGTTTTTAAATATTCGATGTTCTTATCGTGCGGATGCGTCTCCAGAGGTACTCTTTCGGCGATTGTCAGCCCGAAGCTTGATAACCCGATCAATTTTTTGGGATTGTTTGTCATGACTCTGATTTTCGACAAGCCGAGATCCGACAGAATTTGAGCGCCCAGACCGTAGTCTCTTTCGTCAGGCTTGAAACCAAGACACAGGTTCGCGTCAACGGTGTCGTATCCTTTTTCCTGAAGGGAATAAGCCCGTATCTTATTCACGAGACCAATCCCTCTTCCCTCCTGGCGCATATATAGGAGGACGCCCGTCCCTTCATCGCTTATCATTTTGAGGGCTGTATGAAGCTGTTCCCCGCAGTCGCATTTCATGGATCCGAAGAGGTCGCCTGTGAAACATTCGGAATGAACCCGAACGAGAATGCTGTCTTTGGAGTTAATGTCGCCTTTGACGAGCGCGGCGTGGACGTCGGCGTTGATGTCTGTCTCGTAAAGATATAACCTGAATTCACCCCATTTGGTTGGAAGTGAAGATACGGCTGCGCGGCGGACGAGTTTCTCTTTTTTTGTTCTGTATGAGATGAGGTCCTTAATAGTGATTATTTTAAGGTCCAGTTCCCGGGAAATGAGCTCCAACTGAGGCATTCTCGCCATCGTACCGTCTTCAGCGAGTATCTCGCACAGCACTCCGACGGGATTCAGGCCGGAAATCTTCATCAGGTCTACGACAGCTTCGGTATGGCCGGCTCTGCGCAGAACCCCCCCGCTTTTTGCTTTGAGAGGGAATATATGTCCGGGCATTACGAAATCAGACGGTACTGATTTTTCGGATGCGAGAAGGTTGACAGTTCTCGCTCTGTCGTGAGTGCTGATGCCTGTCGTTATACCTTCAGACGCGTCTATGGATACGCCGAATGCGGTTTGATAGGGAGCGGTGTTTTTCTGAGTCATCATCGGAATCCCCAGCTTATCCATTTTTTCTTCCGGCATTGATACGCAAAGCAATCCCCGCGCGTATTTAGTGATGAAATTTATGTCGTCGCAAGTGGCTTTTTCGGCGGCTATTATCATGTCGCCTTCATTTTCTCTGTCTTCATCGTCGACGACGATGACTATCTTGCCGGATTTTATGTCTTCCAGAGCTTCTTCAATTTCTGATATCATTTATGCCCTCCGTATTATCGGTGACATGAAATCCCTTTCTATGTTCACCTGTAGTCCCTGACGCACGAATCTGAGATTTGTCTTTTTGTACGTTTCTTCGATTACTGTCATTTCAATCGCACAGCCTTTTTTAGCGTTTATGGTGAGGCTTATGCCGTCTACAGCTATGTATCCTTTTAAAGAGACTCCTTCAGAAAATTCGCTCGGAACCAGGATTTCCAATTTGGAATTTCCTTTCGATCGCAGAAATCTCAATACTTTTCCTGTAGTTTCTACATGGCCCTGGACGAAGTGTCCTCCTATCCTGCCGTCTGCTTTCATCGCTCTTTCGAGATTGACTGTGTCACCGGATCGGTAGTGTTTAGATTTGGTTGAATTCACAGTTGAACGCGACATTTGAGCCTTGAAAAAATTTTTGCCGGTTTCAATAGCAGTCAGACACATTCCGTCGGTGCAAACCGAATCTCCAGTTTTAAGATCCTCGAGTATTTTACAGCATGAAACCGTGATTTCCCAGAATTGTCCGCGCCTGTCAATTTTTTTTAAAATTCCCGTTTCTTCAATCAGACCTGTAAACAACCGTCTTCCCCGATTTTGATTTTGTTGAGCGGGTTTTTATAGACGACCAGAAGGTCTTCCCCGAAGTACAGTGCGTTTTTTCGCAACAGGCGGGGATGCTCTTCTAGTGAAAAACCGAGGGGCATCATACCGAGTCCTTCGCCGAGGAAAATGGGGGCGACGAAGTGATAGACGCAGTCGTATAGGGAGTTTTTGACAAAAGATGCGGTGAAAGCCGGACCTCCTTCGACAAGTAATGACTTCACGTTGTATTTTTTGTAGAGAATTTCGAGGACGGCGGAAATACTGAACCGGTCCTTCTCTATGTGTTCAGCTTTAAGTGGATAATTTTCATTTGTAGTAAATACTATATAATTTTCGTCCAGGAAAACGTTGCTGTTTTCGGGAATTTTTCCTTCTTTGTCTATAATCACTCTGAGGGGGTCAATTTGCATCGGAAGCCTCGCTGTAAGGAAAGGATTGTCTGCCAGAACCGTGTTTGTCCCGGCTGTTACGGCAACGTGAAGCGCACGGAGTTTTCTTCCGTAAAATCTCGCTTTATCGCCTGTTATCCACTTTGAAGAGCCGTTTTTATCTCTTACAAATCCGTCGGCTGAAGTCGCGAATTTCAAGGAAACAAAAGGTCTTTCAAAAAGGCAACTGACAAAAAAATGTTCATTTATTTCAAAACCCTCTTCCGCGCAAACACCAGAGGACACCTCGATACCCGCTTTTTCAAGTTCAGATCTGCCTTTGCCGCACACAAGAATGTTGGGGTCGCGAATTGCGTAGACGACCCTTTTCACTTTCGATTCAATAATTTTTTCTGTGCAGGGAGGAGTTCTTCCCCAATGACAGCATGGTTCAAGGTTGACGTATAAAGTCGATCCTGCTGCGTCTCTGCCAGCTTTTTCAAGAGCTCTTCTTTCGGCGTGAGGGTGACCGGATCCTTTGTGAACGGACTTTGCAACAATCTTGTCTTTTTTGACAACTATGCAAGCCACGGAAGGATTGGGCATGGTTTTTCTCTCTCTTCCCCGGGCAAGTTTGAGTGCTTTTTTCATGAATATGACATCTTTGTATTTTGACACGGGTACATTATCGCAAATACGCGCTCATCTTACAAGAGGGAGATTGGCCGAAAGTAAATTCAGAAGCCGGTGTTCAGAGATTTGTTTTTTGAATACTTAAGGAAAAAACGTTCAGGTTCAATCCTCAACACAGGCCTGTAAGAACTGCCGTCGTTGTTTTCATCCCAGAAGAAATCAAATCTGGAAAACAGAGAAAGCATCACAGAAGGCGGCAAGTCTGGCGTCGGGTTTTTACCGCTTTTAAAAGGTCCGGGATTGTTCATTTGGGTCGGAAGCGAGACCGGCGAAGGTCCGTTCCCATAAGTGCCCGTCCCCCGGACAGCACAAGGGGACGGGCGAGGAGGAAGGAAAGACACGAACAGCGAAAAAAGAAAGAAAAATTTTTTCATCTTGTCTCGATGGATTTATTTTGCCTGATTCCGACACTCAATTCCCTGTTGCCTGGTTCGAGCTGATATGCCCAATCGAAGACTATTTCCAGGGGTGAAACAGAACGCACGTATATTTTCGCGTAGTTGTTCGTTCTCGTCCACACTACGTATATGTGATTCGGAACGGCTATTGCATCGCCGGTTGTCGACCATCCGCTTGTCGGAGCGTAAGAAACATCGTCGAAAGAATAAGCCCAGCCCATGTCCTGAATATCAGTGCTGAGGTCCGCGCAGACAATGTAGCCGGTTCCGTTATAAACTTCATAATATATGTCACAAAGAGGCGACTGCGCATCACAGTGCGAATATGATGAAAAGTCCCATCCCGCAAGCTCCGGATTCACCGTAATATCGCAGATGCCGGCGAAATAACCCTGGGGGCGAGGTGTGTCGTATATCAGATAATCCGTCAAAGTGCCTTCATCTCCGCATCCGTTTACGGCTGACAGAGCATAATAATAAGTTATTCCGTTTGTTACGGCATAATCGTAAAAATATTCAAAATGAGTTTCAGCTATTAGTTCATAATAACCTGATGCAGTGTAACATCTGTATACTCTGTAGAAGTCAATGTTTGATTCGTCATTTTTATCCCAGAAAATTTTTACCACTCTGTCTCCTGTGACAGTTACGGCGTTTCTTACCATATCAGGTCTTCGGCAGCATCCGAAAAGAGCAAGAAACACGGCGGTGCTGATAATCATTGTTCGTTTATTCATTTTAAACCTCCACAAAATATAAAGCATTTATTATGCCATCATTATGGCGGTTACTTTATGGCTTGATAATGCGTGAAATAGAAAAAATCAGAAGATACCATATGAAGTAATCCGCACAAAAACAGTGCGAATACATCAAAAAAAAATCAGCTGTCTTTCAGTATTCTGACAGTTTTTGAATAATCGGCAGATCTAACTAAGTAAGAACCTGAAACAAGATTTTTTATTCCGGCGCGGACAGCATATGGAGCAGTGTCGGCGTTGATGCCGCCGTCTATGAATAAATCCATAGCGCTGCGTTTTAATATTTCGGCCGCTTTTCCCGGCACATCAGGCATGAACTTTTGCCCGCCGAAACCCGGATTTACACTCATCAGAAGGACAAAATCAATGTATCTGAGATGAGGAAAGAGTTTTTCTGTATCTGTAGAGGGGTTTATGGCCAAGCCAGGTTTTATTGATTTTTCTCTGAGCAAAGATGATATGGCCTCATGATCGGCGTCAATTTCTACGTGCCACGAAATGTATTCAGGCTTGCAGTCTAAAAACCAATTGACTGTTTTTTCGGGATTGTCTGTCATTAGATGGACGTCCAGAGGGAGATCAGTGAATTTTTTTACAGCACGGGCGAGTTCCGGCCCGAAAGTGAGGTTTGGGACGAAATGTCCATCCATGACATCGAAATGAATGAAATCGACTCCGGCTTTTTCAAGATTTCTTATCACTTCACCGAGATTGAGAAGATCCGAAGATATGAGAGAAGCACCTATTTTCGTCATTTCAGCCCGCCAGCGACATAAAAGAAAAAAAGCCGAGTACAGAATAAACCACCGGGTCCGACTTTGTGTATTTAACGTTTTTAAAGGTCAACAGAACCTTTATCAGAGCCGTTGCGACAAAAAGCAGTAAAAAAACCGAAGCCGAGAAAGGAGTGATTTTCACTACACGAAAAAACGCGTTGAAAATCCCAAGAAACAGAAACGAAAAAAAAATGAGAGGAAAAAAATGATTTTCAATTTTCTTTAGTTCCTCGAAATAACGCCAGGCTATCACTGAAAAGACGAGAGCTCCTGTTCTGAATATCCGGTTTTTGAAAGCCAAAGTCGTGTCGAACACGCCGGACGTCAGAAAAAAAACAAGAAAAACAATTCCAGCCAGCTTGAGGACAAGCGAGAACACTCTGGGGTATTTCATGCTTGTATCTCTCGAGCCCTTTTTTCGAGATCTCTTTTTCCGGCTCCAATCAAACTCGCCAAGCCGAAATCCTCAATTGCAAAAGACGCGGCGGCGGCTCCGTGGGCGAGAGACGACTTCAAATTCTTCCAGCCAGCGGCTGTGTTTATGTCTGTAGAGTCCGTCGAAGAAGCCAGGTGCCCCATGAATCCGCCGGCGAAAGAATCTCCGGCGCCGGTTGTGTCGACGGCTATCGCCGTTTTATATATTCCGGAATATCCGTATTTGCTCCTTGAAAAAATGAAAGCGCCGTTTTTCCCTTTCTTGAGAACCAGGTATTTCAATCCGAGTCCGAAAAGTTCGAGAAGGGAACTTGTTTCAGAATTTTTACCCGCGAGATGAAAGAGTTCCTGATCGTTTATGAATAAAAGGTCGATTTTTGAAACCGCTTCAATCAGGATTTCGTAAAATCCGTCAATCCAGTAGTTCATTGTGTCCAAAGCCTTGAAGGATCTATCGTCGGCCTGGTCTATTACGGACAACTGTAACTCCGGTGAAATATTTCCGAGAAAAACGTATTTTGCCTTTTTCGCCGATCCTGACAATTTTGGTTTGAAGTCTCCGAAAACGCCAAGCTCGGTGAAGAGCGTTTGCCTGAAGTCCAGGTCTTCGGCGTATTTCCCGCCCCAACGGAAAGTCTTTCCGTCTTCAATTATAAAATTCGAAGTGTCTATTTTCCTTCCTTCTCCCCACGCTTCTGTCAAGGCTGGAAAGTCGAAACCGACGACGCCGACCGGAATGACTTTTTTGTACAAAGCGGCGGCGCTGACAAAATAAGAAAGCGATCCGCCTGGTATGTTTTCAACCCTGCCTCTGTCGTTTTCTATTGTGTCAAGAGCGACTGATCCTACGGCCAGGATTTCATTCATCAATTATTGCTCTGATGCTGTCTTCGTAGGCCAGAGCTCTTTCGTCAATCACCTGCCAGTGGAGATGATTTTCAGCGACGCCGAATATGTCCCTCATGGATGAAGTCTCGCGCAACAGCCTGACCGCTATCTCCACAGCTTCGTCCGATTTCAAAGATTCGTAGTATCTGCCGTCTGCACCGAACATTGTCGTGGCAATTGTAATTCTCAATTGGGATATTATGTTTTTTCTTACTTCTTCGGGCGTAGTCTCGCCTATGTAGATGCCGGAATCGGCTGCGAGACGGTAGAAATTTTCCATGTCAGCGTCAGAGATAACGAAATCCAACGGAATTGAAGGGTGTTTTAGGGAGTATTCCATAGCGTATGTGAAATAGATGCCTTTGGTGGAAAGATCTATTTCTTCGTCAGTCAGCAAAGAAGAATAATAAAGGAAATCCGGATAAATGCCTCCACCTCCGAAAACGTTTCTTTTCAAAGGGCCGACAGTGACGTAAGGTCCGGAATCTGCCAAAGAGACGCCGTTTTCAATCTGGCTTTTTGTTCTCGAATGGCCTGCGTCTATGAGTCTACCGGAAGGCGTATAGTAGCGGCTTGTCGTCAGTTTAATGGCGCCTCTCGTTCCGCTGTAAAGAGGGAAGATACTCTGGACAGAGCCTTTTCCGTAAGTTCTCGACCCCATTATGAGGCCTCTGTCGTGGTCTTGTATGGCGCCTCCGACGATTTCAGAAGCGGAAGCACTGCTGAAATTGACGAGAACTATCAGAGGGCTGGCGGGGGAAATCGGTTCATTTTCTGAAAAAAATCTGTTTCTGCCGACTCTGCCGTTTGTCGATACTACAGTCGAGCCTTTTGGAAGAAATACGTTTGAAATATCTATCGCTTCTCTCAGAAGTCCGCCCGGATTGCCTCTCAGATCCAGGATGAATTTATTTGCTCCGCTTTCGGCGAGAGTTCTGACCGCGTCAGATACTTCCATTCCAGCGTCATTGTAAAAGTTTGAAAGACGGATATAACCGATTTCGGTGCCGTCAATTATTTCAGCGTAAGGTACGGATTTTAGGTGTATGATTTCCCTCGTTATGGCAATGTCGAGCGGTTCGGTCTGCCCAGGATGTAGAATCCTGATTTTAACCTGAGTGCCGGGTACTCCTCTCAATTTGTTGACGGCTTCTTCGGTGGTTATTCCCTGAGTGCTTTCATCATCTATTTCAAGGATTTGATCCCCGGCCATAAGCCCCGCCCTTTCCGCCGGCGTATTGTCCATGGGCGCTATGACAGTGAGAACGCTGCCTCTGATTCCAATTTCTATCCCGAGACCTCCAAAGTTACCCGAAGTGTTTTCCTGCATTCGGGCAAATTCAACAGAGTCGAAATAAACGCTGTACGGATCGAGTCTGTCGAGCATTCCTTTGACCGAAGATTCAATCAGTTCGCCTGTTTCAATGTCGGTGACGTAATTCGACATGATTATATCGAGCGACTGAGAGAAAAACTCCAGTTCTTCGCGCAAAGTCCTCTCCGAAGAGTTTGTGTTTTTGGCTACAAGACATAACGACGCTCCCACAACGGAGCTGAGAAATGAACTGGCGAAAATTATCAAGAACAGCTGTTTTCTTGACATGGTTACCCCCCTTGAATTTCCTGTATTTTTCATTTAAATACTTTGGAGATGCTGTTGGATTTTTCCGGTTATCATCAAATGGATCTCGTCGGCGGGAAGTTTTGCGTCAATTACGACAATTCTGTCGGGGTGTTTTCTGGCGAGAGTTCTGTAACCGCCGCGAACTCTGACGTGAAAATCAATGTTTTCTTTCTCGATCCTGTCTTTTTTCAGTCCTTTTCTTTCCAGGCCGCATTCGGGTTCAAAGTCGAGTAGAAAGGTGATGTTCGGATTAATTCCCCTGGTTGCGATCATGTTGAGTTCGTTTACAAGGGTTTCAGGAAGCCCTCTTCCGAAAACCTGATAAGCTACTGTCGAGTCAGCGTATCTGTCTGTAATTACAATTATATTGGCTTCGAGGGAGGGAATTATCACTTCTTCGGTGTTTTCTACCCGGCTGGCGAGATATAAAAAAAGTTCGGTGTAGGCTGAAATGTCGAATTTGTTTTGAAGGAGCAATTCCCTTATCTTATTCCCGACTTCGGTTCCGCCCGGCTCTCTTGTGACGATAAAAGCGCGGTCTTTTTTCGACAGAAAAGATCCCAGCATCTCTATTTGTGTCGTCTTGCCGCTTCCTTCGACGCCTTCGAACGATATGAAAAGAGGCATAAAGCCCGTCTATTTCTTACCCGTGTGTTTTTCCGGTTTTTTTTCTTTTATCATTTTCGATGAAAGTTTTTTTATGAAATCCTCGGTCTTGTCCCTGCATATGCTGTCAGGATATTGTTTCGGAGGAGATTTCATGAAATAGGAAGCGGGTTCTGTCAAAGGACCGGAGATGTTGTTGTCTTTCGCTAATTTTATACACCTCACAGCATCGATCACTACACCGGCTGAATTTGGAGAATCCCAAACCTCAAGTTTCATTTCCAGGTTGAGAGGTACGTCTCCGAAGGTTTGTCCCTCCATTCTTATGTAACACCATTTTCTGTCTTTGAGCCACGGAATGTAATCGGAAGGGCCAATGTGAATGTCTTCTTCATTCATTTTGAAAGGAAGCAGGGAAGTTACAGCCTGTGTTTTTGATATTTTTTTGGACTCGAGCCTTTCCCTTTCGAGCATGTTGAGAAAATCAGTGTTTCCTCCGACGTTGAGCTGGTATGTCTTTTCGAGTTTGACGGCCCTGTCCAGAAACAGTTGAGTGAGGACTCTGTGCGTTATAGTCGCGCCGACCTGGCTTTTTATGTCGTCGCCGATTATCGGTTGGCCGGCTTCGACGAATCTCTTTGCCCAGTATTCGGATGTCGCTATGAAAACCGGAATCGCGTTGACCATGCCTGCTCCGGCGGCCAATATCTGTTCGACGTACCATTTTGTCGCTTCCTCGGAACCCACCGGGAGGTAATTAATTACGACGTCGGTTCCTGTGTCTTTTATTATCTTCTGGACGTCGTCTGATGGACCGGGTGCTTTTTTTACCAAGTCCTTAAGATACTTGCCTATCCCGTCGTGAGTCATGCCTCTGTGAACTTTGATGCCGAGGTTTGGTACGTCTGTGAATTTATAAGTATTGTTCGGAAAAGCGAAAATCGCCTGGGAAAGGTCTTTGCCTACTTTTCCTTCGACAACGTCGAACGCGCAGGAAAATTCAACATCGCGTATATGATAACCGCCGAGATTTACATGCATAATCCCGGGAATGGAGTCTTTTTCACGGGCATTCCTGTAGTAATAAACACCCTGAACGAGAGAGGAGGCGCAGTTGCCCACTCCGATGATTCCAACTCTGACTTTCTTATCCGCCATCTTTACCTCCTGAAAAATTCTTCCAGATAATAAAAAACCTTTGAATACATGTAAAACTGACCAGCAACATGAGAACAGCCATGCCCCAAAAAACAAAGTTTTTTCCCAAGATCGCAATAATTGCCGTAGAAATTACTCTCTCCGGTCTGGCAAAAAAACCTTCCCTCGTCCCGTTTCCGAGACCTTCTGCACGCGCTCTCAGGTAACTTGTCAGTAATGAGCCAAATAATACTATAAATAACATTAAAATAAAAGAATTTTTATCGGTCCAGAGTGCGGTGAAATAACCGGGTTCTTTGTATAAAGCCCAATATGCAAAAGCACCCAAGGTCGCGAATTCGCTGAGTCTGTCAATGGAAGAGTCAAGAAAAGCACCTCTCATGGATACTCTGGAAGCGGCTCTCGCGAGCTCACCATCCAGGGTGTCGAAAAGTCCGGAGAAAAGCAGCATGAGACCTCCGGCTAAAAAATTGCCGACCGCAATAAAGTAAGAAGAAACAAGGGTCAGTAAAAAGCCGAAAAGCGTCAGAGCGTCGGGAGAAACGCGCAATTTTAACAAAAGAGCAACCAAGGGACCGACAATTTTCCTGAATGAGTTCGCTGTTTTGGAAGGTATCAAGATTTTTCGCCTCCTACTATTATCACAATTTCTCCTTTAACTTTTCTGCCGGCAAATCTCTCGGCGAGTTCTGAAGGTTTTCCGAAAGAGAACTCTTCGTTTATTTTTGTCATCTCCCTGGCGACAACGAGTTTTCTGCGGGGGCAGTGTTCGGAAATTTCATTAATAGTTTTTGTCATTCTTTGTGGCGACTCGAATATAACGGAAGGCATGTCGGTTTCGGAGATGAAACGGAGTTTTTTAGTTCTTTTTGATTTTTTTCTCGGAAGAAAACCGAAAAAAATGAATTCTTCGGCTCTGAACCCCGAAACGGAGAGTGCGCACAAAACGCTCGAGGGACCCGGAACCGGGATTATTTTAATGCCTTTTTCGATGCACTTTTCCACGAGGGATTGGCCAGGGTCTGAAACAACCGGAGTTCCGGCGTCGCTTACGAGAGCGACGGACATGGATTCCGTCAGAAAAGAAATGATTTTGTCTGTTCTGTAGTTTTTATTTTCTTCGTTGAAAGAGATCGTTTTTTTCCGGATTCCGAAGTGCTGAAGAAGGATGTACGTCCTTCTCGTGTCCTCGCACGCGATTAGATCCACTTCGGAAAGCACTCTTACCGCTCTGTACGTAATGTCTTCCAGGTTACCTATGGGTGTCGATACTACGTAAAGGCAGCCGGGATTCATTCTTTGAAAGTGAGGCTGCTTTTTTCGAAGAAGCCGATGGATTTCAGAGCGAATCTGTATTCGTGAACGGCCTGGTGTATGAAGTTCTCTGCTTCGACGTCTCCGATTATTGACGAAAACGAAGTCTTTATAAGATCGAACCACACAGCGAACGAGCGGACAAGTTCCTGCGGCGTCGTGACTATAGACCCTTCTATTATCAGGTTTTCGAAAGAGGAGTTTTCCATAAAGCTGAACTGCTCTTTTATCCTGTTGTAACTTGTCGCCGCAGTGTTTTCTACTATCGTTTTGCCCAGAATTTCAGAAAATTTTGCGAAAGTGCTGTTTATCGCGTTGTAAAACAATGCTATTTGTGCGGGTGAAGCCTGAACTTCCTTGTCGTCGGTTTTGCAGAGGTATCCCTCTATAAGAATGTTGCCCTTCCTCAGTTTGAAGTACTCTTCCAGAAGCATTATGAATTCAGGCCAGCTCGCCTGATTTGTCAATTTTGACGCGTAATAACCCTTCACTATTTCTCCGTTAAGTATTTTAAGGTAATTATGGTCTATGTCGCATGAGAATTCGAGAAATCCCGTGAAATTTATGGAGTAAAATTTGGAAATCAGAGTTTCTTTGTTGCTTACTATTTTTTCTATCTTTTCCCATCCAACAGCGCTGAACACAGGTTTTCTCGTCGCTGAAATCAGAATGAAAAGTAAAAGTTCTTCCGGAACTTCGTAAAAATTTACAATTCCCATTACTGATTTTTTTGCTCGATCGATGACTTCAGATATGCCTATCACCATTTTTTTATCATGAGTATATGTAATTGCGTTGTAAGGTTCTCCGTTCTTGACGAGAAGGAGGTCTATCGATTCAGGGTAAATAATGGAAATGTAGCCCGAAATCTTGTAAGCCCTCTCCTGCTTGGAAGCGTTCAGAACTTTGTCAAAATCGACGAAACTGAGTTTGGTGTTTTCTATTATTAAATTGCCTTTGGGGAATTTCAAATCAATATCCCAGTATTGTTACGTTTCCGGTTATGTTGGTTATGTCAACTTTTGTTCCTCCGTCCTTCAGGGTGTAAATGTACAAACCTTGTTCGGAAGATGCGTTGACGAGGACTTCCTCGAATCCCGAAATTGAAAAATTGCCTGCATCAAGTCTTACAGACAAATCGGCGGACAAAGACAACGGGAGAAGAGCGGTAATGTTGCCGGCTTCGGAGTCGATGAGGAGTGCGTCGGTGCTTCTCATGCTCCATCTCAAATTCACGTTGCCGGTTCCTATTTCGATTTCGACGGTACCGTTGCCGCCAGCCATGTTTATATTGCCGGTGCCGACCGAGCAGACAACTTTTGAAAAAATCTCGTGAACGTCAACATTGCCGGCGCCCGAATAAGCGTTTATTTCCAAATAAGGCGGTACGTGGCATATAAAACTAACCTGGCAGCTGACGTCGTCCGGGAAGCCTTCCATCGGACTTTCAAAGATTACCTTCAGCTGACCGTCGGATGAATCTATCTCGGTCTGGACATAATCTAAAAGCACGAGAGCCGATTCTGGAGTTATGTTTCTGACGGTTTTTACAGTTTCGACGAATAGCGTGTCGTCGCTAACGATGTGAATATTTCCTGTTTCGGTGTGAAGAAAGATGGACGAGAAGGTTTTGTCGAAATATTTTCTTTCAATGTTTTCTGCTCCGTCCGGCAAAGGTATGGATCTTCCTGAAAAAGATATAAGCCACATAACCGCAATCGGTAAAATCCTTCTAATCACGTATGCTCCTTTATAGTTAAATTATATTTAGACGTTTACTCGTTTTTCAGAACATTGTAACATTTATTATAACCGCGCCAAGGCATAAAATAAAGTGAAGAGCTCTTTTATAATCCCCCTTGAAAATCTAAGGAAACAGAAAATAGATACTGACACGGTGGTAAAAACTCTTTCTCCTATTGGGCAGATTTTTACCGCAGAAGAGCTGACCGGGAGAAGCGATTTTACAAACGAAGAACTCCGCGAAGAGATTATTGGAAAAGTTATGCCGAAGTGCGACAGCATAACTTTGATAGGCGACGACGAAGCTCTTCCTTTTTTCAGACTGGACAATCCGGCTTCAGATTCGGATAAATTTGTTCTTTCCGACAATCCTTGGGGCTGTCCGGAAGACGAATACCTCGTTCCCGAATTTCCCGTGTCGAGGATACCATCCTGCAGGCATTGTCCTGAATTTTTGCCGGATTTCATTAAAAATAATCTTGAAGAAATTCCCCTCGGGGAAAAAAGAGGAGTTTCCGCCGAAGTTTGGGAAAAAGCTTCTTCTGCTGTTTATATCGTGCTGTCACCCGCAAGCCCTTTGATTCTTACTCCTCCAGCGAGAAGGGGCGATCTCGACAAAGGAATAGTATCTTCACGGGAGAGCATTTTGTATTTTAACGTCCACGGTGATAAAAACACCGGATGCTGGTATGGTCAGGGAGCGCATGAATTCCCGGTTATAATTTCATCTTCGGACATAGAAAGCGCCGAAAAATCGGTGATTGTAACGGAATCCTGCTACGGTGCCCTTTTGGAAAGAAGGGGGCGTGAAGAAAGCATGGCAATGGCTTTTTTTAAAAAAGGAGCTCATGTACTTGTAGGTTCGACTACTGTTTCATATGGTCCTGCCGAACCCCCGAGCCAAGAGGCTGATCTCGTCGTGAAATATTTTCTTCAATACGCCCTGAAGGGTTTGCCTGTCGCACAAGCGCTCAAAAACGCGAAAGTCGATTTTTCGAGGAAAATGATAAGACAACAGGGATATCTTGACGAGGACGACAAAAAAACGCTTATGCAGTTCGTGTCTTACGGAATGGCAGGCGCAAGAATGGTTATAAAGTAAAAAACGGAGAGTTTATGCGGAACGACGAATTGCTTAATAAGATACTCGAAAAACTTCCCGAGCTTTCGGGGGTAGACCATGACGTGAAAACTGTAGAAGCAACCCCGGATCGAAAACTCGGTAAAAAGCTCGGTGTGAGTTTTCCTAAAAAACCGGGAAAAAAGATGAGAGTGTTCACTTTCAGGAGAAACGTAACATACGGAGAAAGCGTTGCCGAGAAAATAACAAGGGTGACAATCGACGAAGAAGGTTTGATCCTGAAAGTAACACAGAGCAAATAAACGGTTAACGGGGTCTCAAAACTGCGTAAGGAATTACAATTTCATCAAGGGAAATTCCTCCGTGCTGAAAAGTGTTCATGTATTCTCTGGTGTATTGTTCCGGATTTGTCGGATAGACCAGAAAAGAATCGTGCGTGGAAATGACGTAATTAAAATTGTGTCCGTGCGAAGGCAGTCCCCACGGTTGTGGATCGCTTATCACAACGGCCCTCTCCCTGTGTTTATCTATCACGCCGAGTTTTTCACCGTATTTATATCTCAGGTTCGACGATACTTCACCCTGGGCGTTTTTGAGAATTGAGGGTGTCTTGACCTGTATTGAACCGTGATCCGTCGTTATGACAACAGTCACGCCAAGTTCCCCTGCTTTGATTATGGCGTTCATCAAAGGTGAATTTTCAAACCACGTTATAGTGGCGCTTTTGAGAGCTCTTTCATCGTGTATCATCTCTTCGAGGATCGGATTGCGCGAAATTGAATGAGAGAGAATATCGACGAAGTCGACTACGACGGCTGAAAACTTGGTTTTGGATACGGCTTGTATTTCGGATAAAAAGTTTGTCTCTGCGGTTTTATTTAGTATTTTTTTATACAATATGTCCGAGTCTTTTGCCCCTTTGACGTTTCTGAAAAAGGATAGGAGAAAATCTTTTTCGAATTTGTTCTGATGGGGCTGTTCGAGAATGTTCAAAAATTCAGGGAATTTTGTGACCGTAGCCGATGGAGTCATGCCGGAAAAAATTGAATTTCTCGAATATGGAGTCGCCGAAGGTAGAATGGAAAAATAATAGGACGAACTTATGGAAAAATACTTTTCGAGAAATTTGGATATCTCAGTCCATTGGTCGGACCTCATGCAGTCGATTATAACGAAAAGAAGGGGAGGTTTTTCTTCGTAAAGAGGTATTAAAATCCGTTCAAGGAAAGTGTGCGATAAAACCGGAGCATTTTTGTCGTTGATTATATCGGGGTAGAACTTCTGAAAAAATGAAGACAAAGCCAGGTCGGCTTCTTTTCTTATGTCGGAGTGAATTTCCCTGAGAAGAGAATCAGAGCTGTCAAGAAGTCTCAAAGTCCATGTGTTTATCTTTTTGGCAAGGTCAATCCAGGTGAAAGGATTTTCGCTTTCGAACTGAGTTTTCAGGGATTTCAGCTCTTCCGTGTATCTCGGAGGTATTCTCGTGTCTATGAGCCTTTCTCTTTCGAGGAATTTTTTGCACACGGCGATCAGCTGACTCGGATGTACCGGTTTGACGACATAATCGTCCGCTTTCAGGGCGATGCTTTCGTCGACAGTTATTTCATCTTCGCTTTTTGTGATCATTACGACAGGAAGAGAAGGTTTCAGGCTTTTTATATCATCGAGAACGCTTATGCCGTCTTTTCCGGGCATCATCACGTCGAGAAATACCAGATCGAACGATTCTCTTTCTATCATGGAGACTGCGTCGTAGCCGTTGTTCGCAGTTTTGACTTCGTAGTTCTGTTTGTTAAGGAGTTTTATGTGAGGTTCAAAAAGCTCTACTTCGTCGTCTATCCAGATGATTTTATATTTTGTCGGCATTTTTATCCTTTCATTTTTTTATTTAGTTTACGAGCAACGGCGTTCCAGCGCAAGCGCCAGGCACAGGCTTTTAAAGATGAGGTCTTTATGGTATAAGTAATTAAAGTGAAAGGGGGAAAAGTGAAATTTGCAATGAACTTAAGTATACTTTTGATCGTTGTCGGAGCACTTCTATGGTTGTCAAACGCGGGTTATTTGAGTGTAAAAAGAGACTGGCCGATAGCCCTGGTTGTAGTGGGTGCCGACCTATTCGTTGTAACTTTGGTCGGATTGATCCGGCGACGCTCGCGGGAAACGAAGAAAAAAGAAGATGTTCAAATCTGAAACGGAGGGATCATGACGAGGTTTATTATTATTTTGTTGTCATGCGTTGCCTTGATAACGCTGATGCAGGGTTGCTGCGGCGCATGCAACCTCGGTGATAAAATATCTGAAAAAGTCGGCGAAGAAATCGGTGAACAGATAACAGAAGGAATTACTGGCGGCGATGTCGATATTTCAGACGGCTCAATCACCATAAAAGATTCAACAGGGTCTTATCAATATTCCGATGACGTCGATCTCGACGACTACGACCTTGACGAAGACATCGTATATCCCGGTGCCAGGGCAAAAAGCGTAATGTTTGTCGAAGAAGACGAATTCGATAATTATTCTGTCGTTTTTGAAACAGATGACAGCCCGGGAGACGCAATTAACTATTACAAAAACTTGACGGGATGGGATATTGTCATGGAAACATCTCATCCTGAAGGATACATGGTTCAGATAAAGAAAGATAATTCGGAAGCTACAGTGAGCACCTCAAAAAACAGCGACGGTGACAACACTTTAGTCACGGTTATCTACACAGAGCACAAATAAATAGATCTTTGTTCTGATAGAAATAAAAGAACGGGACGGAGTTCTTCGGGCAAAGGAGAGTAAAATTTCAATCCTTTGCCGTCGCGGGGATGCTCGAACGAAAGCCTCGCGGCGTGAAGGAATTGGCGGGGGACGAGTTTTCTGATCTTTTCTACCTGAAAAGACCATTTGCCCGAAACACCCTGAGGATAAGAGGTTGCTCCGCCGTATTCTCTGTCTCCGATGACTGGATGCCCTATGTGTTTCATGTGAACTCTTATCTGGTGAGTTCTTCCTGTGTCGAGACTGCAAAGAACCAGAGTCGCCGCGCCGAAGTTTACTAGTGTTCTGAAATGAGTTCTCGCATCTTTGGACCTGTATGAAGTCACCGCCATTTTTTTTCTGTTGACTGTGCTCCTGCCAATAGGCGCTTCTATTGTTCCGTTTTTATCAGGTTGCCCCCATACCAGTGCGAGGTACTCCCTTTTCATTTTTCTCGAAGATATCTGATTCTGAAGGTTTCTGTATGCCGTCTCGGTCTTCACAGTTACCATCAGTCCGGAAGTGTCCTTGTCGAGTCTGTGGACAATGCCGGGGCGATGTTCGAGTGAGCCGCTTTCGGAAAGACTCGAATGAAACAAGAGTGCGTTGACGAGAGTTCCTTCCCTGTTCCCTTTAGCCGGATGAACAACTAATCCCGCACGCTTGTCCACGACTATAATTTCATCGTCCTCGTAGGCTATCTTGATGTCTATGTTTTCAGGCTCAAGTGACATGACGGGTTCTTTAGGGAAAGCAACGATCAGCACGTCTCCTCGTTTGACATAATGATGGGGCACGCGGACGGTTTCTCCGTTTACGGAAACAAATCCGTCCTCAATGAGTTTTTTCAGCCTGGATCGGCTTGTCGGAGCTCCGGAAGAAGAAAGAAATGAATCCAATCGGATTCTGCTTTGATGAGAATCGACCTTTTTTGTAAACAGATTTCCGTTCAGCATTTAAGTGCGAGACCGAGAGAATCCAAAACTTTGTCCTGGGCTGAAAAAACGGAAGGCATGACTTTTAAAACCGATTCGAAAAGAGTAACAAACTGTTTTTTGGTGATCGGATAGCCTTCTGCGGAGGATTGTATTTCGACGATGTCGAGATCTTTGGTGAAAACAAAATTAGCGTCGAAATCTGCGGAACTGTCTTCTTCATAGTTGAGATCGACCAGTGCTCGATTTTGGCAGAATCCGGCACTCATGGCGGCTATCTGCCTTATAATAGGGTCGCTTTTCAAGGTTCCCTGAGAACGAAGCCGGTTCAAACCCATAACCAAAGAGACCCACGAGCCGGTTATTGAGGCTGTTCTCGTTCCGCCGTCGGCTTGAATTACATCGCAGTCAACTGTAATGGTCATTTGAGGAAGAGCTTTGACGTCCACCGAAGAACGAAGGGACCTGCCAATGAGTCTGCCGATCTCTAGAGACCTGGAATTCGCGTATATTCTTTCCCTTTTCACTCTTTGAGAGGAAGACCCGGGCAGCATGCCGTATTCTGCGGTAAGCCATCCGTGGCCTTTGCCTTTCAGCCAGACCGGCACTCCGTCGGTTATGGAAACCGAACAACAGACCCAGGTTTCACCATACTGGCAAAGACAGGAACCGGGCACGTTTTTCTGATAGGGCGCAATTATATTAATCTGCCGAGAAGCTTCGCCGATTCTGCCGTCGGTTCTCATCATTTTTTAAAACCCGGCGGCGGCGGCGTCCGTTTCGCACATTGATACTATCCACTTGGATGCGTTTTCGACGTCGGATGAATCTACCATTTCGCTGGGAGAATGGATATATCTTGAAGGAACTGAAATGCATCCGGAATGAATGCCGGATCTGGTCATGCTAAACGCTCCGGCGTCTGTTCCGCCGAAAACCAATATTTCGTTTTGATAAGGAATGTCTCTTTTTTCAGCGGTTTCTCTCATATAACTTTTCATTTTTTCTGTGACGACAATGGAAGCGTCCATAATTTTAAGCCCCGGACCTTTTCCCATCTCGACAGACATCGTGAATCCTTTTGGAGTGTCGCCCGTTCCCGTTACGTCAACAGCGACGGCAAGCGCGGGATCGATTGCGTAAGCCGATGTTTTGGCTCCTCTGAGACCTACCTCCTCCTGAACCGTGAAAACGAAATACAGGTCGTTTACGGGTTTCTTTATCTTCTTTATGGCGTCCGCTATGACCGCGCAACCTATCCTGTCGTCCATAGCCTTTGAAATCCATCTCTGGCCGTTTACCGAAAAACCGTTTGAGAATCCCGCTTTGTCGCCAATCCTGATTTTTGCGAGGGCTTCTTTCCTGTCTTTTGCTCCTATGTCTATGTACATTTTTGAGAGAGGGGGGATGGTTCCGGGAGTAATGTCTCTGGATTCACAGCCTACGACGCCCTGTGTGCCGTCTTCAAAAACGACTCTCTGGCCGGCGGCTATCATCGGATAAACTCCTCCCAGAGGCGCAAAGCGCAAAAATCCTTTTTCGTCGGCGTAATTGACTATGACTCCGATTTCGTCCATGTGGGCGGCAAATAGGATTTTTTTGCCTGGACCCTTTTTTCTCGCTATGAGATTTCCCAGGTTGTCCGTGTGAATCTCGTCGACGAAAGATTTGATCTCGGATTCTATGGTTTTTCTTATCTTGTTTTCGTTTCCCGAAGGACCGTAAACTTGCGTAAATTTTTCGGCTATATTTCTCATTTTTAACTCCTTGTCATGAAAATGTTTTGGCAAATTCAGGCAGGCAGGCGTAGGCCATATTCAGTGTTTCCCTGTAATCAGAAAGCGAAGCAATTGAGACCGGCGAGTGTATGTACCGTGATGGAACGCTGAATATAGCGCAGGGAATTCCTTTCCTGGAAACGTGAATTCTTCCGGCGTCTGTTCCTCCGATCTGAGGCTGTTTGAACTGATATTTTATCCTGTTTTCCTTGGCGGTTTTTTCGATGATGTCGATCATTTTTTTCCCGACCGAAATGGAACGGTCTGTCAAAGTGACCACAGCGCCTTTCCCTAAAGACGGATATGAAGGAAGATCGAGTTCCTCGTCGTCGGGAGGAAAGTCAGCCGCTCCTGTCCCTTCAAGCACAATGGCTGCTTTTGGGTCTATTCTTTCTCCTATTACGCCTGCGCCTCTCAGACCGACTTCTTCCTGCACTGTGAAAACTCCGAAAATGTCGAAAGGATAACCTTCATGTTTTTTGAGTATCTCCATGAGAAGAGAGCATCCTATTCTGTCGTCGAAAGCTTTGCCCTTTACTCTGTCTTTGGTCAAATGTCCGAATTTAGTGTCAAAAGTGATGAAATCACCGACAGCTATTTTTTTAAGTGCGGATTTGTCATTTTCAGCGCCGATGTCAACAATAAGTCCGGAGACTTCAGGTACCGAAGAAGCGGGTTTTTTATTTAGATGGGGAGGCGGCCAGCATATTATCCCCGGAACGGCTTTATCACCTATGAGCACTCTCTTGGCAGGCAGTACTCTCGGATCTATCCCTCCTGACGGAGTGAAGTGTATGAATCCTTCTTTGCTGACGCTTTCAACGATAAAACCGACCTCGTCCATGTGAGCAGCAAGCAGAATTTTTGAGGATTTCTCAGTTCCTTTCTTATAGCATATAAGATTTCCCAAAGAATCCGTCTCCACGGAAGTCACATATTTTGAGACGTTCTCTTTTATGAATTTCCTGACATTGTGCTCGTAGCCGGCAACGCCGCATAAATTAGACAGTTTTTCAAGATACATCGGCTACTCCTTTTCGTCTTCTTTTATTTCCGGTTTGTCGATGTCGAGATCATCATCATCCAGTTCTGTGACCAGGGAAGATAACAAACGGGCAGATCTTTCAACGTCCTTGTGTGAAATCGTCTCAACCGGAGAATGCATGGATCTGACCGGAGCGGATATCACAATGCACGGGATTCCGTTCCTGATCAGCTGGATTGTGTAAGCGTCGGTGCCTGTCCCGTAAGGTGCTATTTCATTGGCGTAAGGTATCTCTTCGTATTCGCATATTTTTTTCGCTTTGGAAAGGATTCCTCTGTGTATGTTGGGTCCTACCGACAGGGTTATTCCTTTGCCGAGTTTAAAAGTTTCCGATTCTTTTAAACCGGGCATGTTGCCGTGAGTGACATCGAGTGCCACGGCGACGTCAGGATTAATAGCGTAGGCGGAGCTTTTTGCGCCTAATCCGGTCCATTCTTCCTGAACTGTGCCGACGGCGTAAAAATTCCAGTCAGTATTGATATTGTGCAGTCTTTCGAGCGTCATAACAAGTACAGCGAGGCCGAATCTGTCGTCTATGGATTTTGATGAAAAACTTTTGTCGAGAAGTTCGACGCTGTTGGCCTTGAAAGATATGAAATCGCCCACGGCAATTTTTGAGACGACTTCTTTTTCATCAAGGCTAGTGTCGATGAAAATACCGTCCCAGCCAAGGGGTTTCTTCTGTTCTTCCGGCGCCATGAGATGCGGAGGTTTGGATCCGACGACTCCTTCGATTTCGCCCTTCGAAGTATGCACTACGACTTCCTGGCCCAGGAGAATAGATCGGTCGACTCCTCCGACCTGATAAACTCTGAGATATCCGCCCTTCAGAATTTTGGTAATTATCAGTCCGATCTCGTCCATGTGAGCGGCGGCGAGTATTTTTCTTTTGCCCGAGCCTCTTTTTACTGCTACGGCGTTTCCGACATGATCTATGTATGTTTCGTCAGAAAAGGGTTTCGCCTCTTCGATGAATTTTTTTGCCACGGCGGCTTCCATGCCCGTTAAACCGGGTATTTCACAAAATGTTCTCAGGCGTTCGTTTGTTGATTTCATCTGCCCTCCCGATGAAGGATTACTGAAGCTCGGTTAAACCGAATCGCTTCATTATTTGGTTCAGTTCGTCGTAAGAAAAGAATTCGATGACAAGACGGCCTTTTTTTCCGGCCATCTTGATTTTTACCGGATTACCGATTTTTTCTGACAGCCTGCTTTCGATCGCGGAAATTTCCGGGTTTCCGTGGATGGGCTTCCGTCTTTTTTCAGGTTTGTGGGTTTTTTTAATGTCTTCGACATAATTTTCAGTCTCGCGTACGGAGAGGTTTTTGTCTATGATTCTCTGAGCGGCGATCATCATAAGCCTTTTTTCCTTCAGCGATAGTATGGCTCTGGCGTGACCGGCTGAAATGCTGGCTTTTCTGACGAGCAGTTTGACTTCATCCGGAAGGTCCAGAAGGCGAAGAGAGTTGGCGACCGTCGACCTGCTTTTTCCCACTCTGTCCGAAATGTCCTGCTGGCTCAGATGAAATTTTGAAGACATTATGCTGTATCCTTCGGCTTCCTCGATCGGGTTCAGGTTTTCTCTCTGCAGGTTTTCTATCATTGAAATTTCGAGAGCCTTCAAGTCGGGGACGTCTTTGATTATTACAGGAACCGTTTTCAGACCCACCTTTTTAGCGGCTTCAAATCTTCTCTCACCGCAGATTATTTCGTATCGGCCGTCGGAAGACGGACGGATTATCAAGGGTTCAATTATGCCGTCCTGTTTTATCGACTGAGACAGTTCAGCTAGAGTTTCATCGTCGAAATACGTCCGGGGCTGAAATTTACCTTTTTTAAGAAGTTCTATATCGAGTTCGACGAGGGCGTCGTCTGACGTTTTGAGAGAGGACGCCGCGCCTATCAGTGCGTCAAAACCTTTACCCAGTCTTTTTTTCATTTTTAAGCCTTTCTCTTTTTAAAAACTCCACGGCGAGAGACACATAGTTCTTGGCGCCGATGGATTCCGCATCGTAGAGAAGTATCGGTTTCCCGAAACTCGGAGCTTCGGCAAGTCTTATGTTTCTCGCCACGTATGTCGAAAAGACGTGCTGGGGGAAAAACCCCCTGACCTCGTCCATTATTTCCTTAACTAATTTCAAACGCGGGTCGACGAGAGTGAAAACTATTCCCTCTATATCGAGGGAAGGATTAAGTTCCCGACTGACCAATTCGTATGTTCTCATCAGTTTGCTCAATCCGTCAAGAGCGTAGAATTCAGGCTGCATTGTTATGAGTATCCCGTCTGCAGCTGCAAGGGCGTTGACCGTGAGAATCCCCAGGGTAGGAGGCGTGTCGAGAATTATGTAATCGTAATGATTCCCTAATTCTTTTAAAGAATCTTTGAGGAATTCGTTTCTGTCCTTTTCTCCGGCTAACTCAACTTCCATTCCAGACAGATGCTGAGAGGCCGGTATGAGATGAAAAAACGGAAGGTAGTCAAATTTGATAATCGCGTCGAGAGCCATGCAGTTTCCCGAGAAAACATCGTAGAGAGTTTTTATATTTGCGGCATCAACCCCGAGGCCTATAGTCGCGTTGGCTTGAGGGTCGGCGTCTACAATGAGTATTTTTTTTTCAGCAGCCGCGAGGGACGCTCCGAGATTGACAGCGGTTGTCGTTTTGGCGACGCCGCCTTTTTGATTGGTAATAGATATAATTTTTGCCAATTGAATCCGCCTTTATATGTTGACATTTATTATCATAAATGATTTAATTTTGCCTTAAAAATTCTTCGGCGACAAGGGAAGTTCCGATGAACGGAGACGGTCCCCGCCGCTGTGATCGCTGACGAAGGCGAAACGTGCCACTGGAAAATCCGGGAAGGCTCGCCTGAGGATGAAGCGAGAGTCAGAAGACCTGACGCTGAAGGATTTAGTTACGCACGACGGGGGGTTCGTGTGCGGGCGAAAAGCTTGTGCATGACCTCTCCATTGAATGGAGGGGTTTTTTATTTCTGGGTTCGTTTTTATATCATTATTCCGTTTGACGCTTGAAAGCGCCGCCCTATACGGTGTGGTGAAAGACGCCGCCGATTTATCTCCCATAGAAGCCGCATCCATATTCGTCGATGAAAGGCTTGTATGTATTACCGGACCCGGCGGTGAATTCCATGTACAGAGCATTCCGTGGGGTCAACACATGTTGTCTGTACGGAGGATCGGCTATGAGAAACGTGTGTTCTTCCTGGAGATTGAACAGACTGAAACAAGGCAAATGTTTGTTTTCTTGGAGTCCCAGTCTATAGAAGCAGAGGGGATAACCGTCTGGGGAGAGAAAAGGACCGAAGGCAATATTATCATCATTGATTCGGAAAACATTGAGGGTTCAGGGTGCTTCGACTTGCCTGACGTTCTGGAAGGAATAGCCGGAGTTACGATAAGCAGGCAAAACGCGGGTGATGTGTCAAGCGTTTCGCTGAGCGGCCCGTCAGCAGGGAGAGTAGGCATATATGTCGACGGTGTAAAAGTGAACAGCGCCGTTACCGGCGCTTTTGATCTCTCTTCGATACCTATCACTTCGGTAAAAAGAATCGTCGTAGTAAATAATCCGGGAGCCGGTTCGGAGCCCGGAGGCCGAATTATGATATTCCTCAAAGGTCAGGAAAGAGAAGAAAACGAGATATCTGTATTGTCGGGTTCTTACGGATTGATCGCCGCAAGATTAGGCTTCGGTTCGGGATTTCCTTTGACGGAAAAGGAGAAAATATCTCTCGACGTTTCTTTCGACGGTTATTCCGGAGGATACCCGGCCGAAGGTTACCCCGGCGGAGTTATCTCAAACAGCGATTCGAAATCCCTGAGGGGTGTAATGAGAATTTTTTCTTATTTTATAAGGAAAATTGAATTGTCCGTCGCCGGAAGCGCTCGTGAGAAAGGAATACCTGGTCAAGCGGACGGTACGCTTATGACTTTGTCAAGGATGAACGATTGTAACTTTACGGCATGGGCAAAACTGCCCGTATCGTTTTTCGGAGTTCCTTGTGCCTTGTCGGTTTCGCACGGTTTGACGAGTAATTTCTATTTCTGCCCTGAAAGACAACCCATCCCCGGTCAAAACGACAGCGCTTATTTTTTCCCGGAAAGTTCAGAAACCGTCTCAACCCGGACGGATATGTCGTTAAATTTCACACCTTCGGTAAGTTCCTGGGCGGAACTGATAATAGATTGCCGCTGGAACAATCAGAATTATTTTTTCAGGGACGGTCTGAGGGATTTTTTACCCGAAATCAGAGCAAGGAGAAGCGAAATAATTCTTTCCCTGGCAACTATTCTGACTAAATCCCTTGGGGTCTGCAAAGGAAGACTTGATTTTGAACTTGCTCCGTCAATCTGCCGCGCAAACGGCAAAAGCAAAGTATTCTGGTCGTATTCGGCCGGACTGAATATCTCTTCTCACTCTTCCACGTCAGTGTCCTCGGGCGGTGTCGGTTTTTCACGCAACATACATTATCCGGATTTTTCTAACACGCACACGGTTGAAACGGTTTATTCTTCGGGCAATCCCGATTTAAAGCCGGAAATTTCCAACACACTCGGCTTGAATTTTAATATGACAGGATCAAGCTTGCCGGGCTGGTCGTTTTCGGTTTCAGGTTTCTACGGAATTCTCGAAGACATGATCGTGTGGAGAAGAAATTTCAAAGGGCAGTATCAACCCTTCAACCTTGGAAAGGCCAAAGGGCTGGGCTGTGATTTTTATTTAAGTGCGGATATACCCGCCGGTTTTTATTTTAAGCTTGGGCTTTCCCTTCAGGACGTAAAGAACAGGACTGGCGGAGACATCAATTACGGAAATTACATAACTTATCGCCCGGTTTATAGATTCTCTTCGGAAACGGGATATAAAAGAGGGGTTTTTTCGGCGGAAGTATTGTACAGGGCTGTTGCCAGAAGATATACGAGAGAGGCGAACACGGATCCTCTCGGAATTTCAAATACGTCCCTCAATCCATACAGAGTTTTTGACGTATTTGTATCTTGTTCAAGGAGTATTATGCACTCTGAATGGACTTTTGTTTTTTCAGTGAAAAACATTTTTGATGATAGATATATGGTCGTGGAACAAATGCCTGTTGAAGGAAGAATTTTTAAAACTGAGGTGAGTGTAAAATGGTAAGAAAGAAATTCTGCGGACTTCTGCTGTTTGTGATGTTGTTTTCGTGTTCAAAAACATCTTCGCCCGCTGGGCCGGGAGGAAATGTCACGACGGAATGCTGGATAATCGTGATAAACAATTTGGCGGAAACGGTTTCGTTCGTCAAAACTTCCGACTGGAGCGCAGTCGTCAATGCTGTTGGCACAGGGCAAGTCCCAAACGATGTCGACACAATGGGGGGATTCCTCTATGTTGTCTGTTCCCAGTCATCGACTCTCGACAGGTACAGAAAAAGCGGAGACGGCATTTGTTTTGAGTCTTCTATCAGTCTCGGAGGTACCGTAAATCCATTCGGATTGGATTGCCACAACTCTAAGATTTACACATCGTGCTTTATGTCCGACGAACTCGTAGTAGCCACGGCAAATCCTTATGAAATAAAGAAAAGAATAAACGTAGGAAAAGCCCCGGAAGGAGTTCTTGCAGAAGGCCAAACTGTATTTGTCGCTTGCACGGGCTATAATTCGGCGACCTACAGTTACGGACAGGGATATGTTTATGCTGTCAGCGCTGTATCAGATTCAGTTTTGGACAGCATAAAGGTCGGTACGAATCCTCAGTACATGACCGCCGTGGGCGGCGAAATACACGTTTCCTGCACGGGAGACTGGGGAATCACTGTCAACGGAAGGATTTACATTATCGATCCCGTAAATCTGAGCGTCAAAGACAGCATCCTGATTGAAGGAACGCCCATGAGGCTCTGCTCTTCAGGAAACGACAGCGTTTATGTCTCGGCCGGCGGGTGGGGAGGGAGCGGAAACCTCTACCTGTACAGAAAAAACGGAGAGATATTGAGGGGCAACGCGAATCCGATTATCGTTCCTGAAGGAGCCATGGACGTCGAATATTGTGGGGGAAAGGTATATGTCGCCTGTTTCGGCGCAGACAGTATTGCCGAGGTCACAGGCGACTCAGTTACCCGAAAATGGCTCATAGGCGACGGACCGCAGACGATAACCGTCTGGTGAAATAGAAACCGCCTTCTTCTTCCTGTTTTGCGTTCAGCGGAGTAAAATGTGTAAGCGGTTCGCCGAGGTGCCTCGTTTCGGCGTATGGCTTTTGCAGAATAATATTATCAGTTTAACATTGAACCGCGGAAAAGAGAGGGAAAGATGCGAAACGTCATTTATTTGACAGCCTTAAAAAGGCAGTTCCGGATCAATGACGCCTGTTTTATTTTGAGGGAATTTCCCGGTAAATAAGCCGGATATATTGAAAGATGAAAGAGACGGACCTCCATTCGCCCCTCAAGCGTTTTCTTGAATCGCAGGGATACTCTGTAAACTGCGAAGTCAACAACTGTGATATCGTTGCAAGAAAAGACGGTGAAATCGTTGTTGTCGAGATGAAAACCCGCCTTTCTGTGGCTCTTCTGGCGCAGGCCAATCTGAGAAAAGAGATTACGGACTCGGTCTACGTCGCAGTACCTGTTTCATCTGAAAAAAAGTGGACGCGAAATTATAGAAGTGTAAGAAAACTCTTGCGGACACTTGAAATAGGACTCATAGCCGTTTATTTCATGAAGAAAAAAACAAGAGTCGAAATACTTTTGCAACCCCTTCCTTTCGCAAAAAGAAAATCGAAGAAAAAGCTTCGCGCGGTTCTCAATGAAATCCATGGGAGATACGCCGAATTAAACGTGTCGGGCAGTTCAGGATCCGCTGAAAAAATCACTTCATACAGGCTTGAAGCCATAAAGATAGCTTCGGCTCTCGAAAAATGCGGAGAATCAAGTCCGAAAAAGCTGAGAGAAATGGGCTGTTTTGAGAAAACGCAGAGAGTTCTTCATAACAATTTCTACGGCTGGTTCGATAGAAAATCAAAAGGCCTTTATATTCTCAACGATTCAGGGAAAAAAGCGCTGAGGCGTTACGAAACATTAATTTCGCTGCGGAATGAAAACTGATGATTTTGAAAAATAAGACTGAAGCTGCCGCTGCAGGCGTTTGCAGCGGCGACAGTCCTGCAGCGCACGGCTCTTCGTTGTAAGACTCACCGGTCCCAATCGTCAAGAAGCGGTATGAAGCCGGTTATTTTGCGGTCTTCATGCCGGCAGTCCTGATTTACCTCGTTACTCAATACCGAGGCGTTTTGCTTCTTCGGGTTCCTGGTTTTTCAGAAGATCAAAATTAGCGTACTGGCCTATTATGTTGAAGCTAGAAAGAAGGTCGTAGAAATCCCTGTTCGTTGAAGCATATTCAGAGATTACTGTCGTGTACGTCGTGTACCACTCAACTTTACTCAAGCTGTCGAGTTTTCCCATGATGGCTATGTCCACGAGCCCTCTGTCGGAGGGGTTCATAGCCTCTCTGAGTTTTCCGAGTTCAACCAGGATCTGAATGTTGGCTTCTTTCAGTTCTTCGACGGCAGGTCTTATTTCCTCTGCGTCGGGTTTATCTTTGATCAGATCGGTTACATCTTCAAGGGCTTTCAGATAAACCGAACCTATTTCTTCTCCGAGCTCTTTGGGATTCATAGGCTCATCAGGGACAACAGCAGCAGATGTGTCGGAAACAGCGGTTGTGTCTGCCCCGTCCCTTGTGCTTTTACTGCACGAGAGTAGAAAAACCGCAGCCGGCAAAGCTATCAGTAAAATGCTCTTTCTCATTTTGCCTCCCTTGGATTTGTGCGCGTTAAAAAGATTTTACAACAAAACTGATGTAAATTTATACAGAAAATGCTTGTAAATATTGTGCTGTTTGAAATTGAAGTCAATGTTATTCCATAGAGACAATGAGGTCTGAATCCTTCTATTTTTTTTCGCGCTGACAACGGTCAAAACCCGACAAGGCATTTATGGTTTGAATTATCTTGTTCATGCAATACCGGGCTCCGTCTTTATCAATTTGACCAGATGAAAAACGCAGAACCTGCCAGCCCAGAGAGGCGAGGTCGTTGTTCCTTTCGTTGTCTTTTACAGCCGTTTTCGGATTGTTGTGCCAAAAATCGCCGTCAGTTTCCACGTCGATCCTGCCTTTTTTGCAGTATATGGCAAAATCGAGAAAATAGTTTTTCTCTCCGGAACTTATCAAAACCTGTCTTTCGGCGCTGATATTTCTGATTTTCAATTCATTCCACATCTTTTCTTCAATTTTACTGCCTTCATAGAGATCGTTGATCTCTTCGGCCGAGAGGAGTTTTTTCAAGCTTGTCTGAATGAAAACTATCCTTCTCAATCTTTTACTGTGGATGGGTTGAACCAGGTTGTAAAGATCCGATATCAGCAACTGATAGTATTCCTTGTCGCTGTCATTGTTCAAAGGGTTTTGAGGGAACAACTGCCATCTTTTCGCCTTTTCAATCCTCAAAACCCGGGCGTAATGTCTCACCGAAAACGCCTCTTTTCCGAATATTTTCGGCATGTAAAAAGCGAGCCATTCCGGCGGCCATTTCTTCGACAGGAGCTTGTCCGCTTTATCTACGGGTATCCTGTACCAGTGAAGATCTCTCGCGATAAGCAAATCCTCTTTATTCTTGAGTATTGCCACGAGGACTTTTGATGCCTGATGCCGAACCATATATAAATATTGTACATCAAAATTTTTACACTTATAATGATTTAAAAGGAAAATTTCTTAACATTCTGTAAATCATCCAAACAAACAAGGTAATTTATATTACGGCATGGAAGGCAAATTGCTTCGAGTAAACAGGCAGGTTTCGATAAAATCTTTCCTGTTAAAAGATCAACGGCCTTGAGATTCCAGTGAATCGAGAAGACTTTTAATTTCCACGGACGACGGGAACAAACCGTAAGCCGTTTCAAAGTAACGCCTTGCCGATATACAGTCGCCGCTCGCCATGTTTATTTTACCGAGATGATAATACGGTTCGAACCACAGAGGAGAGCGTGCCGATGCCTCAAGAAAAGCGTTTTCGGCGCTGTCCGGGTCGCGGAAGGACAAACCTTTCAAAAAGAAGTAATCGGCTCTTGATGGGTTGATTTGAATGGCTCTGTCCGAGTAAAAAACGGCCGATTCCGGGTGTCCAAAACGCAGAAGAAAATCCCCTCTTTCGTAAAACCTTCCGGCGATACCCGACCTCATTGAAAAAAAAATAAAAAATGGAAATGAAAGGGCAAGAGCGAGAGAAAAAAGCTTCGGCTTTTTCAAAGCGCAAGGTTTTGAATGGGCTCCGGCTAATGTGAAAAAAACAATAGAAATTCCGAAGTTGTTGAAATCCCAGTCGCCGAGTGAATGAAGTAGTAAAGACAGAAAAGTGAAAAACAGAAGGGGAAAAGATAATGAATCCGCGAGGATAAAGAAAAGCGCGGCGGCGAGAAACAAGGAGGCAGGGATCCCGGCGGTCGAGGACACGTCAAGTATGATGTTGTGAGCGGAGGAGGGGACGTCCGTCTGGCCAACCGGTCTGTATCGCGGATATTGTCTTTTAAACATTCCCGGTCCGGATCCGGTAAAAGGATTGTCCAGAGTCATGTTTACGGCACCGTAAAAAGTGAGAAGTTTTGATCCGGAATCGGTTTTGAGTGAGTGAGCCCTTTCGTGAATTTCCCTGGTGGCCGGTTCTTCGTTCGATCTGTTAATTATCACTGCCGTCGAAGTGCCCGCCAGGGCGAGCACTGTTATCAAAAAAAGCATTTTTTTGTTTTTTTTATAAAAATAGATCGCGGTTCCTACTATAAAAAGAGCCCAAAGCGCTAAAGCGAGTCTCGAAGAGGTCAGGTAGATGAAAAATGAAACCGAGAACCAGACCACGCACAGAAACGCTTTCAATATGGAGCCGCTGTCATTTTTTTCAAGTAAAATCCATATCAATCCCGAAACGAGCAGAAGATAGGCGGCAAACGAGTTCGGATACTGAAAAGTCGAAAATATCCTTCCTGCGGAAATAAGTTCCGAAGACGTTTCAACAAGACCTGAACCTGAAGCCAGCATGTCTTTAATGGCGGGGAAAATTACAAAGTACTGCCAAAGCGAGTAAATGAGAGCGGCAGAAGCCGAGAAAACCGCAATCCGGTAAAACAAGTCTCTTTTTTCCCTGAAGGCGTATCCGCAAAAAAAAGCGGCTGACCACGAAAAAAAATATGAAACCTGGACCGTTGAGAGCTCTTTTTCTTCTGAAAAAACGGCGGAAAAAGCAGAAAAAATCGTGAAAGTGATTAAAAAAGGCAATGAAAGCGGGATGTTGTCAATTTTGCGAAAGTATGAAATAATAACGAAAATTGCGACAGCGAGCACGGCGGATGTGAAAATTCCACCGCTCGATAAATGTCTGTTTTTAGACACAAGAGGAGCGAGAAAAAAAACCAACATGAACAGGAAAAAGGAAAAGTGTTGTATTTTTTCCGGAGTCGGTTTTTTTGAGAAATCTCCGATCAGATAAAAAGACTTTCTTGCGCAGTTGAACATGATCAGCGGGATTATACATCGCCGCGCTTAAATTGTAAAATGATGGAGGTCAGATGGTATCCGCATCGAAACAGATTAAAGACGAGATGTTCAGAAGACAACTCAGGAGATACGGCAAAGATAAAGGGTCAATAATACCGCTTTTGCAGGCAGCTCAGGATATCTATTCATACGTGCCGTCGGAAATCGTCTCAGTTATATCCGAAGCGACAACGATTCCACAGAGCAGTATATACGGAGTGGCTACGTTTTATAAACAGTTCAGGCTAAAGCCTGTAGGCAAGCATATAATCAAGGTCTGCCAGGGCACCGCCTGTCACGTCAACGGTTCGAAGGAGATTATGAAAGCGGTCGAAGAGCACCTTTCAGTCGGAGAAAACGAAAACACTGAAGACGGATTATTCACCCTGCAGTCTGTGGCGTGTCTCGGCTGCTGCAGCCTTTCTCCGGCTGTAATGATTGACGATGAAACTTACGGAAAACTGACCCCTGATTCGATTCGCAGTATTCTGGATTCGTACAGAAAAAATGAAGGAGACAAAAAATGAAAACGCTGCTCGTCGGAATGGGGACTTGCGGAATATCCGCCGGAGCTGAAAAAGTTTGGAATCATCTGGCGGAACTTATAAACGAAAAGAATCTGCACGACAAAGTGAGACTTGAAAAAACAGGGTGCATTGGAATGTGCTACAAAGAGCCCCTTGTCGAGTTGAGAAAAGAAGACGGCACAAAAACAATATTCGGCGAAATTGACACCGAAAAAGCTGTCCGGATTCTCGAAGAAGCGGTCATTGAAGACGGGGAGATAGAAGATCTTGTCGTCTATGATTTCGACAAGAAGGGGGAAGCCGATCTTTTTTCAAAACAAATGCGTGTCGTCCTAAGAAACTGCGGCATTATAAATCCAGAAAGCATTGATGATTACATCGACAGGGACGGTTATGCAGCGCTTGAAAAAGTCATTTTCGATTACACTCCCGAGGAAGTCATTGAAGAAATAACGGCCAGCGGTCTGAGGGGCAGAGGCGGAGGCGGATTCCCTACGGGACGAAAATGGCTTTTTACGAAGATGAGCCCAGGCGATAAAAAATACGTGATATGCAACGCCGACGAAGGCGACCCGGGCGCTTTCATGGACAGAAGCGTCCTCGAAAGCGATCCTCATTCCGTAATTGAAGGAATGCTTATTTGCGCCTACGCCGTCGGCGCTCAGGAAGGCTACATTTACGTCAGAGCGGAATATCCCAAGGCAATAGAAAGACTGAAAATAGCTATAAATTCAGCCACGGAAAGAGGATACCTCGGAAGCGGGATTTTCAAGAGTCCCTTCGCGTTTTCATTGAGAATAAAAGAAGGAGCCGGAGCTTTCGTTTGCGGAGAAGAGACCGCTCTCATCGCTTCAATAGAAGGGAAAAGAGGGATGCCGAGAGTAAGACCGCCCTTTCCGGCAGTCAGCGGGTTGTGGGGAAAGCCTACTAATATTAACAATGTCGAAACATTCGCGAACATTCCTTGGATAATTATGAACGGCGCCGAAAAATTCGCATGTGTCGGAACTGAAAAAAGCAAAGGGACGAAAGTATTCGCTCTTGCGGGAAAGATAAACAGAAGCGGATTGATAGAAGTCCCCATGGGACTGACGATCAATGAGGTCGTCAACGAAATCGCAGGAGGGATAAGAAACGGAAAAAAACTTAAAGCTGTGCAGATGGGCGGACCGTCCGGAGGATGCATACCCGCTGATATGTGCGGCATTTCCATTGACTATGAGGAAATTGTCAAAACCGGAGCGATTATGGGATCCGGCGGTCTGATAGTCATGGACGAGGACACTTGCATGGTAGACGTTGCGAGATTTTTTCTCAGCTTCACTCAGAAAGAATCTTGCGGTAAATGCACTTTCTGCAGAATCGGGACCAAGAAAATGCTCGAGATTTTGACCAGGATAACCAATGGAGAAGGCGAACGTGAAGACATCCCGAAACTTTACGAATTGGCGGAAAAAATAAAATCCGCTTCGCTATGCGGACTCGGCCAGACAGCCCCGAATCCCGTTCTGACGACCCTGAAATATTTTTTGAGCGAATACGAAGCGCACATAATTGACAAAAAATGTCCTGCCAGAGTATGTTCCGCACTCGTCAAATACGTTATAGACCCTGAAAAATGCATAGGTTGTACGCTTTGCGCAAAGAAATGTCCGGTGAAAGCAATTTCCGGAGAACCTAAAAAAGTGCATGTCATAGACGCCGAATTATGCATATCATGCGGTAAATGCATGGAAGTTTGCCCGAAAGACGCCGTTTACAAAGAATAGGAGATTGAGATGTCCACTGTCAATTTAACAATAGACGGAAAACAGGTTGAAGCCAGACAGGGAAGCACGATTCTTGAAACTGTCAGGGAATTCAACATTGCCGAAATTCCGACCCTCTGCCACGACCCTGAATTGCCTCCGTTTGGTTCGTGTTTTCTCTGCGTCGTCGAAGTGCAGGGTATGAACAAACTGGTTCCTTCCTGTTCGACTCCGGTCGCTGAAGGAATGGTTGTCAGCACCTACAATGAGAGGATTTATCAGACGCGGAAGATGGCTCTCGAACTGCTTCTTTCGAATCATTACGCCGACTGTGTCGCTCCGTGCAGTGAAGGTTGTCCGGCTAACGTCGATGTCCAGACATACATAGCCCTTATATCCGCGGGAAAGTATTCTGAAGCAGTCAAAACCATAAGGGAAAAAAATCCCCTGCCTGTAGTATGCGGAAGGATATGCGTCAGGAAATGCGAACTTAACTGCAGAAGAAAGGAAGTGGACGAACAGCCGGTCGGGATCAATTATCTGAAAAGATACGCTTCGGATTACGAAAGAGAACATCACGAAAATGAAACTCCGAAAAAATTCAACGGAAAAAGCGTCGCGGTAATAGGAGGGGGACCGGCGGGTTTGACCGCGGCTTATTATCTCGCAAAAGAGGGTTACGGAGTAACTGTATACGACATGATGGAAAAACTCGGCGGCATGCTCAGATACGGAATCCCCGAATACAGGCTTCCTAAATCCGTTCTCGATAAGGAAATTGGATTCATTCTCGACTTAGGAGTGAAGGTAAAGACGGGAGTTCGTTACGGAAGGGATTTCACTTACGAAGACCTGAAAAAAGAAGGCTTTTCTGCGGTTTTCATAGGCACAGGCGCCTGGTCGAGTCAAAACATGGGAATAGAAGGCGAGGATAAGATACCGGGAATCCTTTCGGGGATAGACTATCTCAGAGAGCATCAGTTAAAGGGAGAGGTCCGGCTCAAAGGAAAAGTGATTGTAGTCGGAGGAGGGAATACTGCCATAGATGCCGCGAGAACTGCCGTCAGGGAGAAAGACGTCGTTAAGGTGACTCTTCTTTACAGAAGGACAAGAAACGAGATGCCGGCCGATCCCCTGGAAATTCACGGAGCGGAGGAAGAAGGAGTGGAACTTTTATTCCTGACCGCCCCGACAGGATTTTTGACCGGGAAAAAAGGTGAACTTAAAGCTCTCAAGTGCCAGAAAATGGAGCTCGGTGCACCTGACTCATCAGGCAGAAGAAGACCCGTGCCTGTCCCCGGGAGCGATTTTGAAATTGAGTGCAACAATCTTATTTCCGCCATCGGACAAAAACCCGATCTTGCCGGCATCGGCCTGGATAAAACAAAATGGAACACAATAGTCGCCGACGAAAGGACATTGAAAACGAGCCAGGAAGATGTGTTTGCCGGAGGAGACGCAGTTCTCGGCCCCGCTGTTGTAATAGATGCGATAGCGCAGGGACAAAAAGCCGCGAAAGCAATTGACGGGTACCTCTCTGGAAAAACGTCTGATTTTAAGACAAAATTTATTTCAAAGAGGGATTTATTCGGCCGCGCACCCGAGAATTACTATAAATTCGCCTCTCCTTTTAAAAGAAGCGCCATGCTTGAGGAAGAACCTCAAGAAAGAATCGAGGACGAACGTGAAGTAGAAAAAGGGATAGACGAAAAAGACGTTCCGAACGAAGCATCGAGATGCCTCGAATGCGGCTGTTCCTTGCAGGATGCATGCGCCTTACGGGATTACGCTACGGCTTACGACGCCGACGTCAGCAGGTTTTTAGGAGAAGTCAGAATTACGCCTGTAGACAGAAGTCATCCTTTTATCCTTCTCGATCAGAATAAATGCATACTCTGCGGAAGGTGCGTGAGAACGTGCAGTGATATAGTAGGACCGTCTGTTTACGGGTTTATTGACAGAGGTTTCAATACTCAGGTGTGCCCTATACCGGGAGAAGGATTGAGGAACACGGACTGCATAAACTGCGGAAATTGCATAGACGTCTGTCCGACGGGAGCCATCGCGAATGTCCCGTCTTCCGCAAAACCCATCCCTCGCCTTCTGGAAAAAATAAAATCGGTTTGCTCTTTCTGCTCGGTCGGATGTCATCTTTTGGTTGAAATGGATCCGACCGGATCCTGGAAAATAGGTTCCGGTAGAAACGGAGAGGTCGAGGGTCCGTCGAAAGGACTTCTTTGTTTCAGAGGCAGGTTCGGTCATGAATTGATCAAAGACGGATCGAGAATGACCAGACCTATGATAAATAAAAACGGCCGTCTCGTAGAGACGGATTGGGAAACAGCGATTGATGCCGTTGTTTCGGGTTTCAAGTCTTCGTCCGGGGAACAGGATTCAAACGCGGTATTTTTTTCCAGGAAATCGAGCGCAGAAGAAATGTTTTTGCTGCGCAAGATTTCAGATGCGTTCAGAACCGGTGTTTGCGCGAGCTTGTCGGCTCTTTTTTCCCCTGAATCTGAACTTCTGAACGATTTACCCGAGACATACGGGAGATCGACGGCAGATTTTAACGATCTCGATATGGCCGATGTGATTGTCGCAATAGGAGACATCGAAAATAGAAATCCTGTCGCGGCCATGAGAATAAACAAAAGAAAATCCGAAGGAGCGGCGGTTTTTCTCATAGACCCGAACGAGGCCAGTATTTTATCCAAAAAAGCGGACTTGTCCCTGTGTTTTAAAAACGGTGAAGACGGATATTTAATAGCGGCTCTGCTGAACTCGCTTATATCCAAGGGTGGATTGAAGTGGGAAATAATAGCGAAATTAACTTCGGATTTCAGCGCTTTTGAAGAATCGCTGAAGAAATGGTCTCTCAGGACCGTCGAAGAGACAACGGGTATAAAGAGAAGGATGATAAAAAAATTCGTAGACGCTCTTTCCGCTCCCGAAAAAAATGTAGTTTTTCTTCTTAACTCCGATCAGTACTCCTACCCGGAGACTCTGCGGCTTATTTGTTCGTATTTCGTTTTGACCGGAAAACTGTTTCAAAAAGGAAACGGCTTTATATTGCTCGGATCTCATTCAAACAGCTTCGCTTATAGGATTTATGAACCCCCTGAATCGGGTAATAAAGCCAGGCAAGCATTATGCAAAAGTGAAAAGTTGAAAGGAGTACTTATATTCAGGGAAGACCCTTGTTCGGACGAGAAACATAAAGAGGTGTTTGAAAAAGCAGAATTTTTAGTTGTTTCAGACTTCACATTAACACAAACAGCGAGAAAAGCGGACGTTTTTCTGCCTTGTTCGGCTCACTTTGAATCTGACTCGTCTTTCATCAGTGCGGTTGGAGAGGTTTTCACTTCAGCCAGGATATTTGAACCTTTACCGGGAAAAGACAACGTAAGTTTTCTTTCGGAAATACTCGAAAAAGCCGGTGGAGAAAAAATACGCTCTGTCAGGGCATCCGCCATTGAATCTCTTTCCTATAAAAAACCTCATTTCCACAAGAAAAAAGAAGCGGACGCTCTCGGCTCACCTGAATATTTTTTCCGATTGAAACCTTTCAGTTTGAAAAAAATTGAGATGGAAGAACATAAAAACATCGACAGCACCGACAGATGGATAGAGTGTTTTAAAGAGAAGAAGTTCAAATAAAATCAGCTGAGGCTTGTAAAAGAAAGCGGCAATGTGGTATAAGTATCTGAAGCGTTGAAAAAAATGAATAAGGAAAACAAAGACATCGATAAATTAATAAGTTCAGTGAGAGCCGATCCTTTTGACTCTGTCGCGTGGCATTCTTTGGGTAGATTTTTGGCTGAAAAAAAAAAACCGATTTGGCTAAAATTGCTTTTTACAAATCATTGCTCCTCGATCCTGATTCTCCGTCTTTTTCGGAAATCAGGAATCACGGTCTTCCCGAGGACAAGCATTTTGTCAGGAATTCAGACCCCGAGAATTTAATTTCTCACATATTGAGAAAGGCGGAAGGTTTGGAGGAAAACAAAGACACTGGTAAGAAAAACAGAAGGGAGTTCGCGAAAAAGTGGGCGAACTTGCCGGTTCCACCGCCCCCGGAAGGTTTTTTTAAAACTTCACCGGAAAAAGAAAGTCCAGGTGGAAAAGAGGAACCGAAAAAAGAAATCCAGGACGAGAAGCTCGATGAGATACTGAAGGATTTTGAGACTGATTTCACTTCGTCTGAACAACCTGAAGTCGGTAAATTATCGGATTTAGAGAAAACTTCATTGCCTGTGCCCAAACTCGAAAATGGAAAGACAAAGGAAGCTCTCGATGTAATAGTCAGAACCTTGAAGGCCGAAAAAGAAAAATCAGAATTTGATGTTTCGGGATGTGAAAGCGTTATAAAGTCAATTTTCGACAGAAAAATAGCGCTTTATCTCATGTTGGAAAAAGGATCGAGTTTTTTCGAAGCGGGTGATAAAAATTATGAGAACTCCGCCCGCAGCGCTCTTGAAAACGTAAAAACACTGAGTGAAGAAATACTTTACTGGACAGCGGAATATACAGAAGAGTCAATACTGGGATACATAGACAAAGATTTTTCAATCACGTCCTTTTGCGACAAAAAGAAGACCGGCATAGCTAAAATTGAGCTTGGAAAAATTTTCAACATGGCGCGGAAGAATTTATGAAAAATATCGAATCGGTCAAACAGCAGTCTGGCGTGAGAAAGTTTTATTATTTTTCTCAAGATAAAAAAACCGATGAAATCGAAAGAGAACTGGACAAAGAGAACGTATTGAGAAGGATTGTGCTTGAAGTCATTCCTTTTCTTGAAGGAGGAAGAGAACAGCCAATAAGTTATTTTTCGATTTCTACTGAAAAAGACGTCATCATGGTAGTTAAAAACTCTGGAAATACAGGCATTGTAGTGGCCGACGAAAACGCGAACATAGGTCTTCTGAGGATCATGATCAATAAAGTTCTCTCTTGAGAAGGAGGGCCGAAGATGCAGGAAGAACTCAATAACTTGAAGACTCTGTCTCTGTTTCATTTCATAATGAGCGGATTCACTGCGCTGGTCTCATGTTTTCCTCTCATACACATCACAATAGGAATTATCCTGCTCATTGCCGGCGCTCATGGCGCATTCGACGAGCAGAGTGAAGCCCCTCCCGCAATGGTCGGAGTAATATTCATTATCGTAGGTGGAATTGTGGTGCTCGTCGGATGGACTTTGGCTCTGTTGATTTTTTTAGCCGGAAAGAATCTGAGAAAAACCACCCGTTATCATTACTGTCTGGCGATAGCCTGCTTGTTATGCATCATGGTGCCTTACGGAACTGTCCTGGGTGTTTTTTCAATAATAGTTTTGACCCGGGAACCGGTGAAAGAACTTTTCGCAAAAAAGAACTGATTATTACCTAAAATTTTTCTGCATTATTAAATGGAGGTCAGATGAAAAAGATTACCCCCGAATGCGAATTATACTCGGAAAGCCCGCAAGGCGAGAAATTCCCTCTTCCTAAAAAGGAAGAATACGACAAGGAATATGACAAAATTGAAGCCCTCTCAAAAAAAGCCCGGGACGAAGGAAAAGAAATAGTCGTGGTCATGGGGGTCGGATTTGTTGGAGCAGTAATGGCGGCAATAGTCGCCGACTCCGCGAATGATAAAGGGGAACCCGGTAAATTCGTAATTGGATGTCAGAGACCCAGCGCGAGAAGCTTGTGGAAGATTCATCTTTTGAACAGGGGAGAATCTCCTGTCAAGGCTGAAGATCCGGAAGTAGAAGAACTGATAAAAAGATGCGTCATCGAGCGTAAAAACTTAGTTGCGACCTACAACAACGACTGCCTCAAGCTTGCAGACTGCGTCATCGTCGATGTACAGTGCGATTTTGTAAAAAGAGACCTAGGCGACATGAGAACCGGTGAAACTGACATGAGAGCCCTGGAAGAAACGATAAGAATAATCGGCGAAAAAATACAGGAAAAGTGTCTGGTTCTAATAGAGACTACCGTCGCCCCCGGGACGACTGAATTTGTCGCATATCCCATTCTAAAAAAAGCTTTCCTCAAGAGAAACTTGAAAGGAAAGCCTTTGCTGTCGCACAGTTTCGAAAGAGTGATGCCGGGAAGAGAATATGTAAGAAGCATTCGCGATTTCTGGAGAGTGTGCGCAGGTTGCGACGAAGAGGCGAAAGAGAGAGTTGTGAAATTTCTCAACGAAGTCCTCAACACAAAGGAATTCCCTCTGACGGTGATGGACAGGCCGATCGAATCAGAGACTACTAAGATAGTCGAGAATTCATACAGGGCTGCAATACTCGCTTTCATAAACGAATGGAGCGTTTTCGCGGAAAGAAACGGAGTGGACCTTATTAAAGTCATCAAAGCAATTAAGATGAGGCCGACACACAGCAACATAATTTTTCCTGGACCGGGCATAGGCGGATACTGTCTTCCGAAAGACGGAGGGCTAGGATACTGGGCGTACAGGCACATACTTGGATTCGACGATGGAGACGACCTGTTCAGAATCACTCCAGCGTCTATTGATATAAACGACACGAGAGGTTTGCACGCCGCTCAACTGGCCAGAGACGCTTTGAGGAACATGGGAAAATATATTGCCGGTTCTACAGTCGTCATATGCGGCGCAAGCTACAGGCAGGATGTCGGTGATACGAGATACAGCGGAAGCGAACTCATAGCGAGAAAACTCGCGGAGATGGGTGCTGACGTCCGTGTACACGATCCTTACGTCGCGCACTGGTACGAACTGGAGGAACAGGACGTTTATCCGTCGCCCGAAAGCTCGAGAAAGCATTTTTTCAGGAACCAGGAAGAACTGAAAAATGTCGTGGTTGAAAAAGATCTCGAGAAAGCCTTGAAACAAGCAGACGCCGTAGTCCTCGCGGTGCCGCACGAACCGTATCTGAAGCTTGAAGCGGAAAAGATAATTTCGATGGCAGATGGCTCTATCGCAGTAGTCGACTGCTTCGGAATTCTTTCAGACGATAAAATTGAAAAACTTTTTGAACTCGGATGCGAAGTCAAGGGCATGGGAAGAGGTCACATCCAGAGGATAAAAGAAAAGGTGAGAAACAGGAAAGCCTGATTAACCGATAGCACGAAGATTTAGTTAAGAATAAAAGAAAAGATAAGAAAGAATATCAACCACGAAGGAAAAATGAGTACATTTTTTCTACACGAAGGATGAATTGAATACAATTCATCCTTCACGAAGTGAAGGTAAAACAAACAAATTATTCTTTATAAAATTTGTATTTCAAATTTTATACTTCGTGTAGTCTGATTATTTGTTATGTGCAAATAAGCAGACCTTCGTGTAAGAGACATGCTGAATGTAATTCAGCATGTCTCTGCTTCGTGGTAGAAACTGTATTTGTTTTAACAAATTATAATAACGAATAAATATCCGCCACTGAGAAAACGAAGGATGAATTGAATACAATTCATCCTCACGGAGTCGGTGAAGAAAAATTGTATAAGCTAAGGAACAATTGATTAGAATAAAAAAAAGGGCGGAAGAAAACTTCCGCCCTTTTTTTATATGATCAGATTATCAGAAGTGATAAACCGCTGATACGCAAAGATTCATCGGATCGGTGCCGTTGTTGGCGCCGGAGATGAGATAGGGACCGTTGTAAAGAAGGTCTTCACTTACTTCGGTGTCTATCGTGAAGTTTGGTCCGAAATGGACGCCGAGGCCGACCTGAACGTTCATGTTCTTGCCGAACTGGGTCTTTCTTTCGTTTTCAACGCTGGCTCCGGCGGCTGTCGTAGTCAGTTTCTCGGTGACCATGTTGAGCTGATAGGTCATTCCGGCTCTTGCAGTCAGCCATGAGAAAACCTGTGATTCCGCACCGGCTTTAACCCTGGGGAAGGTGATGGTGTTCATCGTGCCTTCCTGGTCGTTGTTGTTGGAGACGTCGTTTTCTTTTGTGAGTTTGCCTGTTTCGTAACCGAGTTCGGCTGCGAGTCCGGCCTGCCAGGTGGCTCCTGACCATACTATTCCTGTTCCAAGAACGAATGACAGATCAGTATATTTGAGTGTGGGATTCCAGTCCACTCCGTTGGGATCGTATTCGCCGTTTCCGGTTTCGTAGCTTAAGCCAACCAAGGGAAGAATTACTTTCGTCGTCTGGTTGGGATACATTTTGTACTTGAAGCCGAGGTTGACTGCCATGTTCGAATTGTCGAATTTGTCGGTCGTTGTCACTGCGCCTGCTATAGCTTTGATTTCAGCGCTCGAAGTGAGCATGTCGAATCCGACTGTTACGTCCATGGGCATGGTGTAGTAGCCGAGGAGTAATCCTATCTTCATAGAATTAAGAGTGGGTTCCCAGTTGGGAGCTGTCGTCGAATATCCCCAGTAACCGAAATTGAGGTTTATTCCGAGACCGGCTTTCGGGCCCCAGTTCTTCGACCAGATTACGTCGAGAATGTTGTTGGGAACCTGAAGCGTGTCATTGACGTAGTCTTCGGTTCCTGCCATCAAACCGGCGGGAGTCCAGGTCATGCCCGCTGGAAGGTTGTTCTGGAAATCGAACAAACCGCGGAAAGTGGCCGGGCGGTTGACGGCTATGCCGAGATACTGATTGGCATTGCCGTAATGGAGATAACCCCACCTGTCCATGTCGCCGTTGTTGGTCGGGTTGTCAAAGCCGAATTCCATTCCGACGGCGTCTTTTCCTATTTCATTGTGATGAACGACCATGTAGCCGGGGTTCGACCAACAAGACATAATGTCCGACATGTATCCTGCCATGTTGAGGACACTGATCCTTGACTGGGTCGCGTAACCGGCGACTGCTATCAGGGTAAGAAGCACTCCGATAAG
>JAFGSQ010000009.1 GCA_016934535.1 candidate division WOR-3 bacterium | reverse complement strand
GACTGGTTCCTTTTTTTAGCTTTTTTTGATTATATTTTCTTTTTAGGAACCAGTCTTTTTCTTTTTATTTTTTATAGGACACTAGTGGATTTAAAACTAAAATCAGAATAATTCTTCATATAAAATCCGCCGCACCATGGCGGAGACAGGGAATCACCAGGATACAAACTTCCACCAACAGTTAGATATTCGTTGTTGTTGTCGATGATTGCGTTCATTTTTTTACAACCATTATTATAGCCATATGAATAATGGTTGAACAGATAACCTGATTTGTTTGTCTTAATTATATTATGATAAGAAATATTTCTTCCCCAACTGACAACTGAACCTAAAAGTATTGTATCATACTTCATTGTTATTGAATTAATTAAATAATGATTTCCAGATGTTGATATATAAGAAATCTGATCAGGATAAATTTGGTTAACATCATCATAAACCATTATTGTAATGGAATAATTATTTAGATTGTTTTGAGAAGCGACCATTACTAATTCATCATTGTATTTACAGCATACAAATTCAGAAAAATAACATCCCCAACCTTGATATAAACTATCAGCGATACCAGAATGATTTATTTGTGAATGAAAAAACCCTCTACCATAAGAATTGTTTAAAAAACCTACAAGCATAAACTTGTTACTTTCATAATAAATTAAATCTGAAGGAAAATAAGAACTATAATCAATATATGTCTTAACAGGCAATGAATTCACAGACCATGTCTGGGTTCCCGGATTGTAATCAGCAGAAACAGGCCAGAGCTGCATTGCAGAAGTGTCATTGTATTCTCCGTAACCCGCAACAAGGAAAATATAGCTGTTCGTACTGTCGTTGTGTCCGGCGAAGACAATTTTATGATCAGGGTTCATGACAAGATCATTGTTCGTTATCTGCCAGATTATGTTTCCTGAATTGTTTACAGCGACTAAAGTTGTCGGAGAATAAACCTGATACTGGTCCGGACCGACTCTTCCGCTTCCGATGACAAATGTGTAACCGAAGGCGGTTTTTTCAAGATCGTGAGCTACACCGTCCAAATTAGTGTAGATTTTTTCCCAGCCCCCGGGCGATATTTGCCCCACCATCACAGACGTAGTTAAAAACAAAACTACGGCGCTGATAAGAGTTCTTTTCAAGAATACCTCCTTGTAAAAGTTGCCAGATGTTATCTTATTTTTTTTTTGTGTCAATTTATTAATTATATAAATAACATTTTTACATATTATACAATAATTAGTTAAATCAATAAATTGTAAAAATGAAGATAATCTGTAAAATAATGAAACTTAACCGTTTATATTTTGTTGTTGCTAAAGTTATGAATAAATAACATTTGAAATTATCTCAATCTTGGTTTAAAATATAAAAGATGTATGCATTTTGGATAATTCTCTTCTCTGCCTTCGAATTAAACCCTCTGCCAAAATTCTACCATCCTGTTTCAAAAATTTCCCACTTCAACGTATTTCTTAATCCTTCAATCCCTCTCTCCGACGGTTTGAGAGCTTCTTGCTGTTTCACTCAGCTCTATTCGATGGATGATCTCAACCTCTACTCGGCAGGCGTTTCCTGGACAAAAAATCCATACTCCTTCTCCGTGACAGCTTCTCAGTTCGGCAACTCACTCTACAGAGAGATAACGACCGGATTTGCGTGTGCGTACAGATTGAAGGGTCAGTCAGCGGGTCTGCGCTTTAAACCGATGTTCTTGTCCATTAAAGGATACGGCAGTAAAATAGTCTGGAGCTCCGACCTTTATACATGGACCGACATAAATCAATATTTCGGATTTGGTGTTTCCGTTCAAAACATGCTCTCGACAACTTACGGCACTTCATCAAACCAACCTCCTTTGTCTGTAAACGCGCACATTTTGCTGGAATATTTCGACGGCGTCAGCATTGGGCTTTGCGCCTTCAAGGTCAGAGACAGAGATATTAGAAAGAGTTTTTCGCTCTGTTTCAGGTTCAACGCCCTCTCTTTTATAATCGGATACACTGACAGCCCCGGAGAGTTTTCAGTCGGTTTCGAGGCCGAAGCTTCAAACATCGGTTCGCACTACGGTCTTTCCAACCACGCTGATCTCGGATATACTCACACCGCTTCGTTGTCCTGGAAAAAAGAATTTTTAAAAACGTTGGAACCTTCCTCATCCTACACACTTCAACTTGATCCCGACACAATTGCAGCCAGCATTTTCCCTCTGGACTTAAACAAGGCTTCCGCACCTCTTCTCGACAGAATCCCGGGTATTGGTCCCGTTCTCGCCACGAGAATAGTCGAATACAGATCTGAAAAAGGAAAATTTGAAACTCTTGAAGAACTCCTGAACATCACAGGCATAGGAAGCTCGCTTTTTGAAAAAATAAAACCTTATTTATTGATTGGAGAATGATTCATGGAATGCAGAAAAGAAAAGACAGCTTTGACTTGCGCCTGCACCTACAACTGTTCAAAGAAAGGAATGTGCTGTGAATGCGTCGCTTATCACAGAGATGCGGGAGAACTGCCTGGCTGTTTTTTTCCCCCAGAATATGAAAAAACCTACGACAGGTCGAGAGAGAACTTTTTCAGAGCGTGGAATCTTAAAAAATAATTTTCACAAAAGCTTTTCGAGAATATCAACGGCGTTCGTCGCCGCCCCGACCCTTAAATTGTCTGCGCACACGAACAGACTGACGAGCCCAGGATAACCGTCCTCTTCTTTTACTCTTCCGGCGATTACTTCGTCTCTATCCTGAATGTCGCGAGGGGTGGGAACTTTTTTGTACAGAACATCTTTGTTCAGCTTAATCCAATTCCTGACCTTTTCGGCCGTAAGATTTTTTCCCTCAAGAGTCAGCGACACGGAGTGACCCACTGTCACCGGCACTCTGACGCACACAGCCGAGATTCTCATGTCCTTTTTGTGAAGTATTTTTCTCGTCTCAAAGACGAGTTTGAGTTCTTCCTGAGAGCATCCGGTTTCAGAAATGTTTCCTATGAGAGGCAATACGTTGTCGAAAATTTTTTCAGCGAAAGGCGACTGCTCGAACTTTAAACCTCTGCTCTCTTCGGAAAGTGCTGTCAATCCTCTTCTCCCCGCTCCCGACACAGACTGAAAAGTAACGGCGTGAAATCCGGTCACTTCGTCTTTGAAATTATTCAAAATCCTTACAACCGGTATTGTAGCGCAGTTCGGATTCGATATAAGAAAACCGTCTTTTTTAACGTCGTCGAAATTGACCTGGGGCACAACGAGAGGAATGTCATCATCTCTTCTGAAAGCCGAAGTGTTGTCGATGCAGACTATATTTGCGTCGGCGAAATTTTTTGCCCATTTTAAAGAAACTGCAGATCCCGCTGAAAAAATAGCGAAATCGAGATTTTTTGGAACCTCTTTCAGCTCTTCGACTTCGACTCCAAATACTTCGCGTCCGCCCGAGTAAGAAGAAAATGCCCTCAGTTCGACGGGAAGAGATCTGCTTTTTATTATTTCAACGGCCTTTGTGCCGACCGCACCCGTCGAACCGACTATACCGACAGTCTTCATTTCCGTCAGATCGCTTTCATCAGCTTTATACTCTCCTTGAAGGAACTCCCCTCAACAGTTATAAAATATACGCCCAGGGGCAGGTCCTGAGGCAGTCCGAACGAACGGAAACCCCTCGCCAGAATCCCTTCGTGTAAAACTTTAATTGTTCTGCCTGAAACGTCGAATAAATATATATTTACATTTTCATTTTCCGGGCATGTCAAATTAAGCGACCATCTGTTGGTTATGAATGAACCCGAGTATTCGAGAGAAGGTGCTGATACAATTATATTTTCTTCGACCTCGACGGTCTGCATTCCAAAAACCCTGACGTCGTCTATGTACCAGCCCTCGTACTGGTTATTATTGTCTTCGGAATAAAAGACAAATCTCAGATTGAACGAATCGGCTGAGACGTCAAACAGAATTTCTTCGTAGGACCAGCCCTGAGAGCTTCCTGAAAAAGTCGCCAGATTCTTCCACTGCCCGTCCTCTATAGCCTGAACAATACAATAATCGTAACCTGCCTCGACTTCGTACCAGTGCCAAAATGAGAGTGCCATGTCATGACCTGATCTCATTACGACGGTTTCAAGCGTCTCGGCGAAAGCAGGAGGATATTGACCTGTCGATTCATTGCCGCAGTACCAGGAATTCGATGAAGAAGAGTAACGTCGTGACGATATGTGCCATAGATCCGGGTCTCCCGAATGAACCCACAAAGATGTGTCCCCTTCCATGTCGTCCGTGAAACCGAAAATTCCAGTGGTGAGATTTACAGAGTATTCATCGGGAACAGGAAGATTTCCTGACGTAAATGTGAACAGAGCCTGAAATTCGGCAGGGAGATTCGAAGAGGCTGTTAAAACGAAGGGAATCGTCATGTCATTACCTGCATTGACGCGGGTATGTGAAAAAAAGCTGTCATTGACAGTCACTTCTGTTGTGTTCAGGTGTATTGCTGTCTGTCCCGGGAAAAGATCTGAAAAACCGGCGTTTTCAAACGTGAATTCCCAGAGAGCGGTCTCTCCGGATTCAAAAAAACCGTTGCCGTTGCCGCTGATTGTGTCCAAACATCTAAAGCCTGTGCAGTGCATTTCGGGGTTCTGTATGACCGACGGAAGGCTGAAAGTGTCGTCGAGAGAAGCGGTTACAAGATTAAGGTTCAAATTCATCGGCGTTCCGTTGTTTATTCCGGGTTCAGAAAAAATAATAAAGGTCATGACACTTTCGCCGCCCGAAGCGACGGAAGCTATCGTGTCGCTTGAAATTATAAATCCTATGAATGAGCTGTCTGAAGCCAAGTCTCCTGTCAAAGAAGTCAAGGCCGACGAACCCGTATTTTTTATATAAATTGAGTATTCGAGAGTCTCTCCGGATGAAAACTTACCGTCGGCGTTGCAGGCAGGAAAAGTGTCGGCATATATTGTCGAATCTATCTGTATTCTGTATGCGGCGTCTCCGAATTGAACAGGAACTTGCTCGAAAACGAGATTTGCTCCGGACGCGGATATCACGCCGTCACCTGAGCTCACTCCGTTGTACGGAATAAAACAAGTGCCGGAGGCGTCCGTCAGACCTGCCGTTATCAGACTTCCTGCCGAAGTAAGAGAAACAATAACGCCTTCGAGTGGGGTTCCAGTCAAATCCTTTACTGAAACGCTGATAACTCCGCTTCCGGCCGGGAAAACAGTTCCCGGTAAAAACACGTCCATCTCGGTTAATTCGGCTTCAGTCCTAAGGTACAGCGCCGGATCTCCGAATAAAGTAAGCGCGAACATTATCCACCTGTAATCGTTAGCCTGTCCGGACAACGCTATGTAAGGTATTTTGTGAAGAGAAAACGATCTTCCGAGAACGTTTTCGCCTTCGGACAGCACGGTTCTGAAGTAATTGTAATCTATGACTTCCGAACTGCCGCATCCGGGAAACCCGGGAGTGAACCATCCGTATCTTGAATTTCCGATGAATCCTATGCTTCCGCCGGAGGAATTCGAGACGAAATGCCAGCCCACGCAGTCGTCGTCAAACGCGGCCGCCCAGCATCCCGTCGAATAAACGATTCCGTACTTTGAAAAATTCGAAAGGTTGTCGACGTCGGATTTTTCGAGATAATCCGGTCCGCACTGCATCGAATTTGTTCCGGCGTGTCCAATGTGATTCAGGAAAGAAAATCCGTAACGTTCACAGGTGTCCTGAAAGGACCCGATGTTGAGATTCGAAAGGGATTCGTAAAGCCTGTGGACGGTGAAAACAGGGCTTATCAGATTGTCGGCTATGTAATTTTTCGCCACTCCCCCGTCCGTGTTGGCGTCGAGATAGCTGGCCATAAAAATAATGTTCTCCGGATAAAAAAGCGAATCACTCGTGCAGTAGGACTTCACTTTATTGAAAAAATCGAGAGCTTCGGAAGAAGATCCGACACACGCTCTGCCCACGCTCATTTCCGGGAACATATCGAGACTGTCTTCTATCTCACCGAAAACATTATCGTTGTCGGCGTCCCAGGAGCCGTCCAAGTCGGAATAGTAATGGTCGGATGGAATGTCTTCGGAAAGACTCTGCATTTCGATGTGACAATATCTTCCGGGAACCGCCTGCCAGTTGCCCAAAATCAGGACATAAGAGGCGGAATGGTTTTCGTTCATATATTTTATGCAGTTCCTTATCTTTTCCTGGATGTCTCTTCCCTGATAATTTTGATTTATATATTCTGTTGTTCTGACGGCGCAGTTGATGCCGCTTTTAATGTGAAGTTGAGCCAGGCTATCGGCTGCGGGCATGTAATTTGGAACAGTAACTATTATCATGTCAGTGTCGGAGACGCTTTCCGGAACAGCAGTTGTAGATACACCGGTGTAACGTCCTTCGACAATTATTCCGACTTTTTCGTTGAAGAATAATTTTTTTCTCACGGGATTGTACTGCAAAGGTGAAATCGCTATGGCCAGCAGGTTTTCGCTTCCCGCTCTTCCCTGTTTGTAGGACAAAATATTATCTGTTGGATAGAGGGCGTCTTTTGAGTAAATATTTCGGTCGGGTTCGAAATAAACTGTTTGAATAAAACTCATGGGTTGGGTTCCCTGATGGGGAGCCAAAAATATGTTTTCTGCGATAATTGTCCCTTCCTCCTGCGCCACGCTTATATTTTCAACCACAAAACCAGAGGGCAATTTTATTATCTCGGTCTCCGAATAAATAAACGGACACGAAGGCGCTGAAACAACAGGTCTGCCAGGCAGGTAATAAAACTCGTATGAATCACCCCAGGGGCTCAAAAAATTGTGTTTGTCAGGTTCTTCGAAAGTAAAAACATATTCAAACGTTTCAGCGGAAAGGCAGGCTGAAAAAATGAACAACACAGCTATAATTTTTTTCACCTTAAACTCCTTTGCTTGTTCAAACAAATCTTACCGTACAAAAAACTCATTGCACCTAATATTTTTCAAAGCTATTTGAGTTGATAAAATCAACCTTAAATGATAGCATTTTTTCATGTTTTTGACATTTTTTCTTGTTGTGGGATTTTTCTTTGAAAGACCCGGCTATTTCGGGATGCCAACATCGGCATACTCTCTGGGATGCGGAGGGACCGGGACGGCATTAACGGACGATCCGGTTTTTTACAATCCCGCAATGCTGCCCTTTTCATATTATTCCTCGGTTCTTGTATCGTACTACGGAGTCAGGGACAAGGACTCCGCCTGCACTGGCTTCGGTGAATACTCTGCCTACGACGGAAAATACGTCAATTCGGTTCTCATATCCTCTCCTCAAACGGCTTTTTATTGGAGAATACTCGAAGCAGATCGTACAGACACCGCTTATTCCGGAAGAAAAACGAGCGCTTTGCTCAGAGCCGACGAAGCCGGCCTTTCTTTTGCTATAAGGGATGCCGATTTATCCTCATTCTCAGTAGGCGGCACGATAAAATACTTTCACGCCTCTTACAGGGAGATTTCATATCCGGATTCGGGTCAATTCGCGGAAGATTCGCTTATTTTCAGAGCATTTCCCGCTCACGGTTTTTTCGTAGACGCTGGTCTTGCGATTGTTATCTCACATTTTGCCATGGGTGTCAGCGCGAAAAACTTTGCAGGAAAAGTCTTCGACGATGAGATCACCGTTCCCTCTTCCTACAGAGCCGGAATTTCGATGTCTATGAAATACGCCTCTGCGGCTTACGATTTTGAGTACTCCGAAAAAGACTGGAGCGTGATTCACCATTACTGTATTCAGGCGTTCTACGGCCCTGCCAAAGCCTCCACCGGTTATGTTGAAAAAGACGGCGCAAAACTTTTCTCTTTCGGCACTACTTTTGCGCGCGACAGGTATATTGTTTCCGCCGCATGCTGGGGTCAGACCGATGATTTTAAAGCCGACCGTCTCGATTATTATTTTTCAATCGGAGCTCGTTTTTAGTTGGCGGGTAAACTCACCAAGCAGATAGCCCTCGGTTTCAGGCTTTTTTTGACAATAACGTTCGTAACCCTCCTTCTTATATTTTTCTTTTCTCTCAAGAACGCGACAAGAGAATCGGTAATCCAGATTTTAAGGGACATAAACCCTCTCTTTCTGCTCATATCGCTCGGCCTGTGGGCTGGAGCAATCCTTTTGGACGCTTTGAGAACCAAGCTTCTCGTGATGGGCTCAGGAGAGAGAATAAAACTCTGGACTGCAATAGAAGTCATAGTATCGGGAATCTTCCTGGCGACAGTCACCCCTTTTCAAACCGGCGGTCTTCCGGTTCAGATGTATATATTTCACAAAAAAAACATATCTCCCGGCAAGGCGACTCTTGTTCTTCTTTTCAGAGGTATACTCCAGCTCGCAGTCAGCGTGCTCGTTATCCCCGTTGTAATACCCTATTTTCCCAAAAATCCGTTGACAGTCACTATGTTTTTCTGGGTGATAACCGCAATAACAGTGGGCGTAACGGTTTCGCTATTCATCGCCTTCAAACCCAGGTACACAAAAAATTTCTTTTACCGAATAGGCAGATTTATGTGGAACAAGACAAAAAAGAAACCGAGATTTTACTTCAAGTTTGTGTGTAAAGTTTTTAAAGAGATCAATTTTTTCAAGGAAGGTCTCAGAACATATCTCAAGACAGGCAAAATGATGCTCTTTCTCGCTTTTCTATGTACGGCTCTTTTTCTGATGATGGTTTACCTTATTCCGGCTTTTTTAATGTACGGCATGGGTCTTAACAATTTCAGAATAATCGAGACAATGGCTCTTCAGCTCATTTTGACTTTCGTATTTCTTTTCGCGCCGACTCCGGGCGGGAGCGGTCTTGTCGAACTTGGTTTCAGCAGCACTTTCAGTCATTTCATTCCAAAAGGTTCTCCAGTTATAAGCCTTCTGACTCTAGCCTGGAGGATAATTACTTGCTATATACCGACTGTTCTCGGAGCCGTGATTTCTCTTAGAGTCCTGCACATTGAAAAACAAGATCTCGATTCCTATTGATCCGGGCAAAATCCGGAAAGGGATCGCTCTTTTCGTTTTGCTGACTCTCTCAGCGTGGATACTTCTCATTCCTCTGAATATCTCAGAAGGCGGTTCGTTCACCGAAAGATGGATGCAGGGTTTTTGTTCTTTAAAAACAGCCGTTGCCAGTGCTGACATTTTTTTCATTTTTCTGGCGTTCGTCCTCGTTTTTTTTCAGATGACTTTGAGTGTTCTTAAAATGATGCTGATAACAAGGGCTCAGGGTGTCTCTTTTTCTTTCGTCAAAACAGCCAGATTCACTTTTTGTCCGTTTTTTTTATCCTCCGTGACTCCTCTTCAAAGCGGAGGAATAGCTTATCAAATTTATATATTAAAAAAATCCGGATGCAGTTTTTCAAGAAGCGTCGCGATCATTACTTTTAAAAGCGCTTTGAACGGCCTTTTTCTCGTCGTCTCTTTGCCGTTGCTGTTTATTTACGCGGACAGCGTTTTTAAAAGCCGCATGTTTTCAGGCTTTTCGAATTACGTACTAGCCTTTTATCTTGCAGTAGCTGTTTTTTTCTATCTTATAATGTTCAAAAACAAATCAGTGAAAAAGCTGGCGTCAGCGATATTGTTCAAAAACAGGGGCAACAAAGCGGCAGGATTGATTTTAAAATACGTGATTAAATTTTTAAATTCGGTTGAACATCTTGCGAAAAACTACGAATCTTTCTTTTACAAGCATCCGTCAAAAACCGCTCTTGCTTCTTTGATAGCCGTAGCGGAGATGGGAGTATATTTTCTTATTACACCGTGTCTGGCTATGAGTTTAAGCCCAGAGAGAGACCTCGCAGGCCTTTACGCGACAGGCGTCGCTCTTTCGTACATTCTCGCTTACGCCCCTACGCCGGGAGGGGCGGGAATAGCCGAACTCTCAGGAATCAGTTTCGCTTTGAGCTGGGACGGACCTGTCACCGCTCTCATTCTTCTCTGGAGAATCGTCGCTCACTACGCTCCCGCTGTTGTCGGAGGCGTTCTTTTGTTCATTTTCGTCGGCAGAGATATCCCTGATAAAAAGGGATCTCCTGTATTTAATCCCGGTCCAGGCGGACAGGACTAAAAGAAAAAAACCCGCGGCGACGTTTGTCAATTTGTTCGGTCCTCCGATGACAAATCCGGAACCCATAATCCACAATGATATGTAAAAAATCGCCCATGAAGTCCACATATTATTTTCCTTTTTTCTCTTTATTTCTTTTGACTGTCCAAAAAACCTGAACTAAAGCCAAAACGGCTATTATTATGCCGAAGGTTATATTGGATTTGTCAGCGCTCGACCTGAATACCAAAGCGCTCGCTATCAGCCACAATCCTATATAAACCATCATGACGCTTTGAAACATACTTTCTCCTTTAAATTTCACTCAAAAAAAAGAATTCTTCCGCACGATTCGCACTGAGCGATATCTTTTTTCATTTTGACCTCTTCAACAAGATGCGGCGCCACCATGGAATTACAACCTCCGCAAACCCAGAAATTTTTCTTTGAATTGACGTTTTCCGAGTCTGAAAGAAAAATCTGAGCCAGAGCAGTCCCTCTGGCGTTCTTTATTTTTTCGTATTTTTTAAGCAACTTTATTTCGAATCCCGAAACCATCACGACCCTCTGTTTTTCAAGTTCTTCGAGAATCTCTTTTCCTCTCGCCTGTTCTTCTTCGAGATTTTTCATTTCGGTCTCAAATCTATCCTTTTCTGAAAAATGCCTTTTTTGGAGTTCGACAAGTTCGTTTTTCATTCTGTCGATTTCGTCGAATATCTCTATCTCTTTCGTCTCGAGTTCGCTTATTTTATTTTTAGAAAATTCTATCTGGGATTCCATCGCCCTGTATTCTTCGTTGGTTTTAACTTTCTGAAGCTGAAGTTTATAAGTGCTTATCTTGTTTTCGAATTCCTCTATGTCTATTTCTATCTTTTTTCTGGCGACTTCGTTGGATTTCAGGGATTCCTTTTCTCTTTCAATTTCAGTTTCTCTTTTTTTAAAATTTTCATTCAGCTTAAAGAGTCTTTCAGGTATGGAATCCATTCTTTCCTTGAGTTTAATAATTCTCTGATCAAGTTTGTGAAGTTCATTGAGGCTGTCCAGAGGATTGGTCACGAGAACATCTCCGGACAAAAAAAACGGGGATAGTGAGCTATCCCGCTTGTCGATAACTGGGCGAAAGAGGAATTGAACCTCTGACCTCCGGTATGTGAGACCGGCGCTCTAACCATCTGAGCCATTCGCCCTCATCTTTCCTTC
>JAFGSQ010000008.1 GCA_016934535.1 candidate division WOR-3 bacterium | reverse complement strand
TCACAGACTTGACTACACTACGTCTCATGCCGATATCGGCCTTGACGTGGAAGGAAATGAAGTCCTGGTAATGCAGAACAACAGAACTGATTACATTGACCTCATTCCGATAGACACTCTCACTCAGCCGATTCTTGTCGCCGGAGGAAGTTACGCGGGCACGAACAGGACTCCGATTATGATACTATATTACAACAGCGGGTCTCCTTTTGGCCTGAATTCAGGTGTCCACATTTCGTGCAATTATCCGGGTTTCGCTGTTGTATCAACAACTATAGAGCCTTCTTTTCCGGAACAGAACTGGTTGGACAGGACGTTGACACTGGTCAGACTCGACAGGCAAAATCCGAGGGTATTTTATCTGTCCAAGCTCTACAACACTACTCAGGAATACTGGGAGGAGACGCACGCTGCCATAACGGACGACGGCTCCAAAATCGTTTGGGCGGACAATTGGAGCCAGGATGTCGGTCAGGAAAGAATTTTTCTGATGGAGCTCTTGATGCCCGACGACTGGCCGAACCTGACTTATGTCGAAGAATCCGGAGAAACTGAATTTGAGAAATCATTGCTCTTGTCTGTTAAACCGAATTATCTCTGCAGGACGTGTGATATCATATTTTTTCTTCAGCGATCGATGTTTGTCGACGTCGAAGTTTTCAACATAACCGGCGCTCTCGTCAAAGAGCTGGCATCAGAAAGTTTTGAAAACGGCGAAAGACATCTTGTTTGGAATTTTATGGACGAAAACGAAAACATTGTAAGATCAGGGGTGTATTTTGTAAACCTGAGCTCAGGTGAATTCAGTATAACAAAAAAAATGGTTTTAATGATTTGATAAAAAGCGAAAACATAAATTCAGAAAATAATGTCAAAAGTTTATTTTAGTCATATTGAAAAAGGCGCTTCAGATGAGACGATATCCGTTTATTCCTCAATTTTATTTGAGAAGCTGATAACCGAAGAAAAAATAAGTTTTGAAAAAACAGTGCCCATAAAAGTTCATTTCGGTGAAAAGGGAAACGTCACTTACAACAAGCCCGGATACTACGATGGAATTATAGATTTTTTAAAGTCACAAGGAGTCGAAACCTGCTACATAGAGACAAACGTCCTGTACAGAGGAGAAAGAACGACGAAGGCAAGCCACATAAAAGTCGCCCTGGATCACGGATTCAATCAAATACCCGTTGTTATCGCCGACGGCGATTCGGGGAAATATTCTTCAGAAATACAAATAGATAAAAAAAGATTCAGTGTATGTAAAATAGGAAAAGAATTTTCAAAGTTTGACCAATTTATAGTCATGAGTCATTTTAAGGGACATCTCTTGGCAGGGTTTGGAGGAGCCTTAAAAAACCTGGGCATGGGATTTGCGTCCCGGGAAGGTAAACTCGCCCAACATTCGGGCTCCGTTCCCTGGCTCAACTTTTTCGAGTGCAGAAAATGCGGAATCTGCGCCGAGAATTGTCTTGCAGACGCAATAGTTATGGGTGCTTATCCGAGGGTTATGAGAAAAAAATGCGTGGGCTGTGCGTCTTGCATAGCTGTCTGCCCCACGGGCGCAATGAAAATAAACTGGTTCGGTTCAATGGGCAGAAAATTCGCGGAAAATCTTGCCGAATACGCTTTTGCCGCCCAGCTCGGTAAAAAAATGATATATATCAATTACGCAGTCAATATGACAAAACTTTGCGACTGTGTCGGTAAATCTCAAAAAATATTTATCGACAACTTGGGGGTTTTAGCGTCGACGGATCCTGTTGCAATCGATCAGGCTTGTCTCGACCTTTTGGACAAGAGAAAGGGAAGAAAGGTGTTCCGCAGAGGAAGGCATGTTCTCAAATACGCAGAGGGAATAGGACTTGGAAAAAGAGAATATGAGCTTGAGACTATTTCCAAAACCAATCACTGATAGTATTTTTGTAGATTTAAAGTTCTGTGTGGCTAATAAATAATTTTTGACTATTTGTGTTTCAAAAACTGTAACCTATGCTCACTCCACAGTAAAAAAGAAGATTGTTGGAATTGAATAAGGGTGTAACTGCGGCTTTCAAAAAAGCACCTTTATAAGGCTGATAACGATAACCAAAAATTCCGGTTCCTAAAAATATAGTTTTTGACGCGTCGATCTCTTCGCCGAAGAAAAAGTCGGTGCCCTCGATTTCGATATGCATGGGTACAACTCCTCCTCCAACTTCGAAACTGTGGCTTCCCTGGCCGGTCAGATAGCTCGCTGTGATTGGAAAAGCCTGGAATTTAAACCATCCGTCTACGAAAAGAAAGAAAGTTGACATACTCCAGGAAGAATATCCGGCCCTCAGGGAAAACTGACGAATAGGTCTGAATTCATAATTCAATGAATATATGATTCCGGGACCGAACATTTCGCAATAAACCGCGTTTTTCGAAAAAGGTTTTGTGACTTGGGAAGTCAAAACACCCGTAAGTGAGATTATAATCAAAAATCCTGCGATAACCTGTTTCATTAGGGATCCTTTCTTTTTAATTATTTTGAGGGAATATGAAAGATAGAGAAATTTTTTTCCATTATTAATTATTATACAACAAAAACCAGTGCTGTAAATTGTTTTATCAGTCTTGAGACAGGCATAATAATTCGTTGTTATAATTCTGTGGAATAATTATAAAAATATATGTCTGGCATTTTGGAAAAATCATCATTTAATATTTTTTAGATGGAGGTAAAAGTGAAAACAAGGAACAGTGACTTAATAGGCTGGTTGTCAATATTTATATCCATAACAGGATTATTGCTTCCTTTTATCGTCATGAGATACGCAGTAAGCCTAAAAGACTTCTTGTGGAGCAACGGAGCTTACATCGTCTGGGCTTTTCAGCTTCTGTCCCTTATTTTCGGATTCGCGGGCAGGAGATCACAGGCAGGAAAATCGGGAATGGTAATGGCCGTCTTAATCGCTGCGATCCTGGTGTTGTATCTGTCGTTTCCTGTGAGTCTGAAGCCGATGCAGTTGCTGAAATGAAATGTCACGTTCGAATTAAACAGAAAAATACAAACGGGGACCAGCAGTAAATTCTCTGTTGCCAATATATGCTTATAAACAACGTTTTTGAAGCCGTTTTTTTAAATCATGTTTTTTACAAACGAGAAATTCCGTGGATAAGACAAGAAATTGTTTGTAAAATCGCGTACAGATTGAAATGAAAAAAAAGGATGATATCAAACGGGATCAAAATTCAAAGGACGACCCTTGCAGATGGTATAATGTGTGTCCAATGAAGAGATTTTTCGAAAAAGGAAAACTTGAAGCCAAGTGGATAAAATCGTATTGCAAAGGGAACTGGCGGAACTGCGTCCGTTTTCGCATGGAAGAAAAGGGAGAATACCACCCTGACTCGATGCTTCCGGACGGCAGTACAGACGAAAATTTAAGATAATAATCGAGAGGAGATACAATTCTGTTCTTCATTTTTTATCTATTCCTTGGGGGAATGGACGGACTGCAGAGTATAATTCTGAATTTACAGAACATGCAGATCGGATCTGATGAAGGAATCATGATTATTTCTGTCTATGACAATTATTTATATGATCCGGAATTGAAAGCCGGCTGGGGATTCAGTACTGTAATTAAAACTCCTTACGAGACAATACTTTTTGACATCCGTATCAATCAGCTGTTTCATCCCGGAGTAGTCTAATGACATTTGTAACGCGTCGGTTTGTTTTTCCAACCGACAGAATCCAGCCGCCATTCGGGGTAGCCGACCTCCTGAAACATTTTATGTTCAGCGTTGATGTATCCGTCGTCGTATTTGACTTTGAGCTGTTCAAACAACATTCACCATCTTTCTTTAGCCCGATCTGCGTTTACGATGCATCGTTCAACTGGTTATACAGTAGCATTATATATATTGTTATGTTTCCCTCGATATAATTCGTCTTTTCCTTCTTGATGTTTTGGAGTTCGTCAATTGCTTCGTAATGTTTGTTTATAGTTTCGTAGGGATCCAATGGCAGTTCTGATAAGTGTGGTACGGATGAAACAGAATCACTGTAGTCTTTTATTGTATATCTTTTTCCATTCTCACGAGTTCGTACTGAAGCTTGAAGCCGGCTTTCTGGCAGGCTCTTGCCAAACCTTCGTCAGGAAAAGTGAGCAGAAGCTGGTCCTGAGCGGGTTTTAAAAATGCGCCTATCGAGTCTACGACAGCTGGAAGATGAAGATGAGGTTCGAGCAATATGAAGGGCTTGCAACCAGGCATGTCGGCGACGAGTCTGCAGATTCCTTTGACAGTAGATTCTCCTTCGACGAACAGCAGAGCGAATTTGTGGGGAGGAGCGTGCTGTTCTACAATGTAATCCCATTCAGAAGGCAGAATAGACCTGAGCGTTTCGTTGAGGTCTCCTATTGAAAGAGCTCTCGTTTGACATCTGATTTTACCAGCCGATCCGGCTGATCTGCGGTGAATAGGAGCTATGAACTGGTACAGGTCGCCAATTTCTTCGAAGTCATAACTCTTGTAAAGTTTTATCGCGTCTTCGTTGTCTTTCTGAACTGCGAGGGTGACTGTATCTAATGAATACTTTTTGCACATGTCGACGGCTATCTCAATAAGCCTGCCCGCGATTCCTTTACGCCTGAACTGATCGAGCACGGCGATCCTGTGTATGTGGGCGGTGTCTTTGAAACTGACGTGAGAATAGGCGACCAGCTTTCCGCTGAATCTCACGGTCCAAAATTTGTCTTTGAGACATTCCTTGAAAGTTTCCCGGTTTGTCAAAGGTTCGTTTGGAAAACAGGCTCTGTCGACGGCTAAAAACTCTTCATACAAAAGATTCGGCTCGAGAGCGATTTCGAACTTTAAAATAGTTCTCTCCGGTGCTTGATATGTTCGGGCAACTCTTCCTGGATTTCATTTTAATACAATAACGGGAAGAGTTCTACTTATTTAAGATTTAATTTATACCGGCAATCGCAGTTCAAACAAAACGAGTTAATGGAATATCCAAAATTTTTGAAATAATAATGTTACTTTCAAAGTAGTACTATGCAAAAATGGAACATGAGACGAAAGAAAAAAAGAATGAAAAAGGAGGAAAAGTGAAAAGACTGATCGCCGCAACAATCCTGTTACTCGCGGTAATGTCGTGTAAAAATCCCGAATTAGCCGGACACAGAACCGTCAGAGTGGATAACCCTACAATCGAAGTCGTTTTCGTCCTCGACGCCACGGGAAGCATGTCGGGGTTGATCGAAGGCGCGAAAATGAAAATATGGTCCATTGCCAACGAAATCCTCACCGGAGATCCAGTTCCCGATGTCAGAATTGGACTGGTCATATACAGAGACAGAGGGGATGTATTCGTCGTAAAAAAATACGACATAACTGACGACATAGACCAAATATACGTCGATTTGACATCAGTCACGGCCGACGGAGGCGGAGATTTTCAGGAAGACGTCAACCAGGCTCTCACCTGGGCCGTCGACAGCATGTCATGGACTGATTCCGAAAACGTCTTAAAACTCGTCTTTCTCGTAGGCGACGCTCCTCCTCACATGGATTACAACGATCAGAACGACTATATAACCGTGTGCAGGGACGCGCTGAAGAAAGAAATAATAATAAACACTGTCAGATGCGGCACGGACAACAGCACGCAGGAAGTTTGGATGGAAATTGCCCATCTCGCCGAAGGGACTTACACTTCAATAGGATACGAAGCTTCACAGGTAGTAGCGACTCCGTACGACGAAGAAATCGCTTCTCTGAGCAGAGAACTCTACGGAACAGTACTTCTTTACGGAAGCGAAGAAGAAGTGATTATGGCGGATGCGACCATGGGAGCGAGCGGTGAATTAGCCGCCGAAGCTCCTTCGACGGCCGCAGACAGAGCTACGTACGCTTATGCTAAATCAGCCGCAGGATACGGATTTGTTTCGAGAGACCTGGTAAGCGAGATCATTGAAGGTAAAATAGAACTGAAAGACGTGGAAGACGACGAAATGCCCGAAATTTTCAAAGACATGACTGATGACGAGAGAACGGCATACATAGACAGCCTGAGATCGGAAAGAGAAGTCATCACAGGCAAAATGGCGGAACTTACAAGAATGAGGGACCAGTACATCAGGGATAACACCGGAGAAGAAAGAGATGCTTTCGACATTTTCGTCGTAGAAACCCTTAAAGAGCAAGCCGAAATAATCGGTGTGACCTATTGAGGGGGAAAGATGAAAAAATTCACGCTGATTTCGATCGTGCTCGCCGCTTTTGCGTCGGGCGTGTCGGCTGACGGATTTATAATCGTCCCTCCGACACCTTTTTTGCCGAATCCTGTACAGGTGGAAGTCAAATACCACCACGTAGACATTGAATTGACCCATCAGTTCGCCCAGGTCCACATAGACCAGGAATTTTACAATCCGAACAATCACCAGGTGGAAGGAAGATACATTTTCCCCATACCTGAAGAGGCCGCCATATCGGATTTTGTACTGTGGATAGAGGGCGAAAAAGTGCACGGTGAGATCAAAGACGCAGATGAAGCGCTGGAAATTTATCAGGAAATAGTTTCGAGGATGATTGATCCCGCCATTTTAAGATACGCAGGTCAGGACATGTTTGAGGCCAGGATTTTCCCGTTTCCGGCTAAAGGAAACAGACAGGTTGAACTCGATTATCAACAACTCGTCAGAAAAGATAAAAATCTTTACAGATTTATATATCCTCTTTCCACAGAAAGGTTTTCGTCGAAAGATCTCGAGAGCGCCGTCATCAGGATCGACCTTAAAACCGACAAACCCATCAAAAACGTATACTCGCCATCTCACGTAATTGAAGTGAGATACATTGATTCAAGGCACGCCGAGATAACTTGGGAAGAAAGAAACGTAAAACCCGACAAAGATTTTATACTGTATTACTCACTCAACGAAGATGAAGTGGATCTTTCAGTCATCACATACAAGCCTAAAAGGGGCGACGACGGATATTTCATTCTTTTGGGCTCCGTCGGAAGCGGTGAAGTCGAATCTACTCCCAAAGACATAGTCTTCGTAGTTGACCGATCCGGCTCGATGAGGGGCGAAAGAATGGAGATGGTAATAGATGCCCTGAATTACTGCGTAGACAACCTCAATCCCGAAGACAGATTCAACATTGTAACTTTTTCTTCGAGCACGGAAACTCTGTTTGACGACCTGTCGAGGGCTTCGAGAGTCAACATCAGCGACGCGGAAGATTTTATAGAAGACATAGTCGCCAGAGGGGGCACAAACATAGGAGACGCCCTCGACCTCGCGTTTGATCAGAATTATTCGGCAACGAGACCTTCTTTCATAGTCTTTCTCACAGACGGTTATCCGACCGTAGGTGAAATGGATCCAGGTAAAATCGTCGACATGGTGGAAGATTTCGACGAAGCAAAAATGTTCGTATTTGGTATTGGAAAAGACGAGATAAACGCCATACTGCTCGATGCGATGTCGGAAGCGGGAAGAGGGCTCGTCGAATATGTAAAGGACGGTGATACTCTCGAAGTGGTGATTAGCTCTTTTTACGACAAGATTTCACATCCCGTTCTGACAGACATTGCAGTCAACTTCGGGACAGCCAACGTGTATGATGTTGTGCCGAGGTCTTTGCCTGATATTTTTGAAGGCCAACAGCTGGTAATAACAGGCAGGTACAGAAACGGCGGCAGTTCCAGGGTCTATCTGACCGGTCTCAGAGGCGGTTCCAAACAGGAATTCACCTTCACGGCCGATTTCACTGAATACGACAGGGAATTGGATTTCATAGGAAGATACTGGGCAATGAGACAGGTCGGCACTCTTCTCAGGGACATAAGACTGAACGGTGAAAATCCCGAACTCGTCAACGACATAAAAGCCCTCGCCCTCGAGTTCGGAATTGTCACTCCGTACACTTCATACCTTGTCACGGAAAACGAGGAAATGCTTGCCGGGACTGAATTTGACGACATAAGGACGATGTCGTCCGAGATGCTGATGATGGACGGCGCTCTCGCTCCGGCAATGGGCGAAAAAGAAGCCTCCGGCGGGTTCGCGGTAGATGTTTCGAGCACAATTGACAGAATGGCCAGAGGAAACGTCCAGGAGGTTTCGCACAATCCTGTCATAAACTACATAAACGGCACAAGCTTTGTCAAAGAAGGAAGCGTCTGGAAACAAAACGGATACGAAAACCAGACAACTGAAAAAATAACTTTCGGAAGCGCTGAATTCTTTAAATTGCTCGCTGACAATCCCGAAGCAGGGGACTTCATGGCTTTGGGCGATGTGATATTCAAGGTGGGCGACACCTGGTACGAATTGACGCGCTGATAACCTTTTATCAGAACCGGAAAAAAGGCGGCCAAATGAGCCGCCTTTTTTATTTATAAAAAATTTGTAGGATACCATCTCATAAAGAGTCTACGTTTTTATTGTTTTATCGTGATATTATTAGATAATGGACGAAACAGAAGAACTCAAAAAAAAACTCAAAAAAACAAAAAGCGAAAAAGACAAAATTCTCCTACTATTTAAACTTGCCGAAATGTATTTGAATCGAAATAGTGAGATTTCGACAGAATATGCCGACGAAGCCATCAAGTTGGCTGAAAAAACAAATGATCAGTTAAATTTATCGAGGGCGTACAATAAAAAAGGGAAAATCAAGGTAATAGGCGGTCATTTAAAGGAATCTTTGACACTTTTTGAAAAAGCTTTGTCTATTCAGGAAAAAATTCAGGATAATAAACTCGTTTGTACGTCTTTAAACAGCATAGGGCTTAATCACTATTATCTGGGTAATTTTAAAGGGGCCATGTTTAATCTCGAAAAAGCCATAGAAATATCGAGGGAGATAGGCGCAAACGAAGTGTTGGCGCCGGCTCTTAGCAACAGAGGTCTCGTATTGGAAGCACTACAGGAAAAGGATAAAGCTCTCGAATCATATTTTGAATGTCTTGAAATTGAAGAGAATGAAGGGGTGCCGCTTGACAAAATGGCAGACACTCTCGGAAACATCGGATCGGTTTATGAAAGCATTTACGACAATGGAAAAGCGCTCGAATACTACAAAAAAAGTTTGTCAATGTATTTTAAAACGAGAAATAAAAAAGGTTTGGCCGGCGCAATTTCAAACGTAGCAAATATACTGAAGGACAATGATCAGGAAGACTTGGCTCTTAAATACTACATGAAAGCGCTGAAATTCGCCGAAGATGTAAAAAACAAAGAGTTCTGCGCTAATATACTGAACAATATCGGATTGGTTTATCTCAGAAAGAAAAATCACACCAAAGCTCTTGAGTATTTTAACGGATCACTGCGCATAAACGAGATTTTATATGACAAGAAATCAACAGCCAACAATTTGAACAATATAGCAGACGTCTATACATTCATAAAAGATTACGGCAGAGCCCGTGAATGTCTGGAGAAATCCTGTTCAATTTCTCGTGAAATAGGCGCTTTAAACCTCGAAGCGGAATCTCTCTTCAAACATGCGTATCTATTCGCACGGCAAAATGATTTTATAACAGCGCTCGAATATTTACACAAAGCAGACAATTTGAACGATCTGATTTTCAGCGAAGATCTGTCCGGGAAGATTTCTGAGCTGGAGACACGATTTGAAATTGAAAAAAAGAAAAGAGACGAAATAAACATTCAAACCAGGGCAGAGTTCTTTAGATTGAAAAACGATGAACTTAATGAAACCCTTGCCGAACTTACAGAGGAAAAGATAAAGACGGATTCGGTTCTGAAGGCGATTTTCCCGGAAAAAGTTAGAGAACGCCTGAAGCAGGGAAAGCCTACAGGTTTTGAAAACTTCAGGAACGTCACCGTTTTTTATTCCGACATAGCTGATTTTACGTCGAATGCGCGCGGCATAAACCCGGAAAGTTTGATAGGAGAGCTGAATGAAATTTTTTCGTCTTTTGATGAAATTTTTGAAAAATGGGAGTGCGAAAGAATAATGACAATAGGCGACGCCTATCTTGCTGTTTCCGGTCTGTTTGATAAAAAAACACCTGAAGGCATGGTTTCAGCATCAAACGAGTGCCTTGATTATTTGTGTGAAAGAAACAAAAAAAGAAATTTCAAATGGATGATAAGGGCGGGTATACACACTGGAAACGTTACGTGCGGTGTCATGGGTAAAAAAAAGTTTTTGTACGAGGTAACGGGGGAAGCCGTGGACATAGCTAAATATATTCAATCGATAATGCCTCCGATGATTTTGGGCATATCGTCGAGAACATTTGAAATGCTTTCTTTCAATTCTAAAATTGAAAGGATGGGTATTTTTGAATCGGAGGATTGCGGTCAGATAAAAGTGTACAAATCGGTGAAAAGATGAAGAGAGAAGAAGTAGAAAAAGAAAAGCTGTTGAGCGAGAAATTCTTTTCAAACGGAGATTTTGAAAAGGCGTACGGGCATTTTAATGAGTATCTGAGATTGAAAGAAGTTTATTTCGCGGCACAAATGGAGTCGGAAGAAAGAAAACTGAAGTTGAAGCAAGAGGTTGAAGGGATTGAGCATGAACTTGAAATTATCCGCAATGAAGCGGAAATCATGAAAACAGAAAATGAAAGACTCGAAAGAGCAAAAAACAGCCTTGAAGAGGAAAAGTTGAAATCCGATTCACTCCTTCTGAGCATTCTCCCTCCGTCTGTCGCCCGAGAAATGAAGGAAAACGGAAAGGTCTCGGCGAGATTGTACGACAACGTCACCGTATGTATAATCGGGTTTCCATGTATTAAAAAATTGTTGAGAATGGAAATAAACCTAGAAACGCTCGAAGAGTTGAGTAAAATTTACACTTTCTTTGATGAGACATTCGAAAAAATGAATTGTGAAAAAATAAAAACATTCGAAGAAAAGTATCTCGCGGTTTGCGGACTTCCCGTGGCCTTTGAAAATCATGCAGAAAACATTATTGCTGCCACCGTTGAAAACGCACGTCTTGTAAAGGAGATTAAAAAAAACAATTCAGATGATTGGTCTTTGAAAGTATCTGTGCATTCCGGATGCGTCATAGGAGGTGTCGTGGGAGAAAAAAAATTTCTTTTTGACATTTTTGGAGACACTATAAATACCGCGTCGAGAATATACGACCGGTCGGAAGCGGGAAAAATTTACGTTTCTGCAGATACTTACGATTTGGTGAAGGATAAAATTAAAAATGCTGAAAGGTCTGTTGTTAATTTGAAGGGCGTAGGTAAAACGGAAATGTACGCTTTTGACTACAGCGCTTGGATATGATAAAAACATGGGTAAAACAAATCCGACGTGCGAAGCTGAAAATCTGCTGAATGAAGCTTCACTTTCCAAAGATAAAGACCCGAAAAAAGCCCTTGAAAGCGCGACAAGAGCTCTTTCATTGATCGCGCAGACAAGTGAAATTGATCTGTTTTTTAAGGCTAAAAAAATCATAGCCAGATCGCTCGCGAGATTGGGAGAATATAAAAGATCCGAAGATGTTTTTTCTGAGGCGATTGGAATCAGCGGAGAAGACAAAAAAACCAAGGCAGAACTGTTAAAAGACCTCGGACTTGTAAAATACTACATGTGCGAGTATGAAGCGGCTCTTTCAATCCTTCACGAATCGTTAAATTTGTCTGAAGAATTGAACTGTTTTGAATTAAAAGCTCAATGCCTCAACAACATGGGTCTTGTTTTTTCAGCCAGAGGCGCTTATTCTGAAGCTTTAGGCGTTTTTGAAGAATCTTTAAAAATCAAAGAGAGTATAGAAAACTATTCTGAAAACAGCATAGCGAACACACTGTCGAGTATGGGTGATCTGTACGAAAAAAAAGGAGACGTCTATTTGAGCCTTGATTTTCATGAGAAAGCTTTAAAATTATACAAAAAAAACAATAACCTTTCAGGGATTGCAGGTCAGCTTTGCAATATAGGAATAATTTACAAAAAGCTTAATAAAAGCAAGGAAGCCATGACGTATTTCAAAAATTCGCTCGCATTGGCAAAAGAGATCAGACACAGGGAATTCGAAGCAAATATCCTGTTTAATCTCGCAAACACATTCATCGAAATAGGTGAAAAAGGCAAAGCTCTTGAGTGTTTTGAATTGTCGCTGGCAATAAATGAGGAATTGGGAGACCTGCAGGCGATAGCGAACATCAAACATGAATACGGCGCAATAAAAATACAGGAGAATGATTACGACTCTGCAGTCAGATTTCTGACTGAATCACTCAGCATTGCTGAAAAAATAGATGAAAAACCTCTCATTATGAATCTTTACAGAACTCTTTCCCTCGTTTATGAAAAGAAACACGACTTCGGCAGATCGCTTGAGAATTACAAAAAATATATTAAGATAAAAAATCAGATGACGTAGGCAAGACCGACCATCATGGAAGTCGTCTTGTTTTTCTGGTCTATGAGAAAAAGCAGTTCATCTTCGCGGGTGTGGACGGGATTTAGTCCCAAAGTGTGCCTGATGTCGATAGAGACGATCCAACTTTTGAAATCGAGAACCACTATGTCCAATTGAGCTCCTATTGTGAAACCGAAATCGGATTCCCTGACTTTGCCGTTTAAAAGATATTCTATGTCTTCCGTGACTGGGTCCGATCCGACCGGAAAATTGCTGATTCCGCCCGCGAAGAAAGAGTAGTATGGACCCGCTAATAAATTGTATCTGAGAGTCCCTCTGTCGAGAACTTTTAATTTAAATAGAACGGGGCATTCGAGGTAGTAAATGCAGATTGATTTTTTGTATTTTGTGAATCCTATCATGTAGGTGTTTTCTTTGCCCTTTGACGTAAAATAAAATTCAGGCTGAACAGACAGAAAATTTGTCACCGGCAAGTTGACAAACGAACCGACGTAGAAGCCTCTTCTCGTGCCGTCATCGTTCATCTGTCCTCCGTAAAAACTCGAAACGTTGAGGCCGGTCTTTATGCCAACGAGGGCTTCAGCGTTAAGGAAGCCAACGGACAAATAAAATAAAGACAATATTATTAAAACTTTTTTCATTTTAGTGATAAAAGGGTAAAAGGTATTTTATCATTCTTGTGAAAAAATACAAAGCTGAAATAATACTATTCGATTCTCAAGCTCATGGTAATGGAAGTTTTTGATCTTGAAAGAAATTTTTCGGGGAATTTGTTTACTGTTTCGGTTTTGAAACCCATGCTTCTGTAGAGATTGAATGCTTTTGTAAGTTTTTCATCCGTCAAAAGGAAAATCTTTCTGCCGTTTTTATCTTTGGCTCGCTTGATGGCTTCCGTAACGAGTTTTTTCCCGGCTCCTCTGTTCTGCTTGCTTTCTGTAACTGCCAGTTTTGACAGTTCATATTCACCGGGATCCATCTCCGAAACCGCACAAGTACCGACTATCTCTCCGTTTATGAGTGCAAAAAGTATGAATCCGTTTTTTGAAAAAATATATTTTTCAGGATTGTTTAATACTTCTTCGTCATAATTTTCGACTGAAAAAAATTTTTCTAGCCATTCATAATTGAGATTTTTGAAATATTTTTTTAACTGAGGCGTGTATTCAATTATTGCTATGGCCTCATACTGAGATTCTTTTATGTTTGAAATAACCCTTTCCGCCATCCCTTTTCGGTACAGCGATTTCTCCATTTTTGAAAGAACTTCTATGAAATTACAATCAACTTCGTTGAAAAGACCGTAAACAGCTCTTTCGAATGCTTTCCATACAGGTTCAAGCAAGGGGATCAACTGGGTGCCTTTTTCGGAAAGTTTTATCAAATGTTTTCTGGCGTCGTATTCGTCTTTCAAGGAGACGACGATGTCTTTTCTCGACATTGAGCTGACAATTTTTATTACGTTCGGGTGAGTCATGTGAAGGATGTTCGACAAATCTGTTATGGAAAGCGGCTCCTGGCTTTTGTAAAGAGCAAAAAATACAGGGAACCATTTGGTTTTGAACGGAATGTTCTGATTTTTATATACAGTTTCACCGTCTTTTACGAGTGTGTCGAGAAACCTCTTCGTCCTGCTTGCAATAGCAACCGGTCCTAATGTGTCGAATATGTCCATCCGTTTACCTGTTCTGATTATCTATCATTTTTCATTGTCAGGCAATTAAGTTCGATCTTTCTGTTCATCTCGTCGACCTCGGATTGATTTCTCGCCGTCCGCTTTGATAGATTGCGATGAGTCTGCAGAAGTGATTTGTTTCATCCTTTTCGAATTTCAATCTCAGAGAAATCAGATCTTTTATCAAAAAGGTGTCGTCGCCGATATAAATCATCGGATAAGGGTCTCTTCCCTGTCTCAGATAATTAAGCTCTCCGTTTTCAATAAAAATCTCTCTCGTTTCGTACAATCCTGCGTATTTTTCAAGCTCGGTTTCGGCTAAAAACATCGGGTCTATTATGCCTTCAATATATTCTATGTGCCATATAATTTCAGTTTCTTTCGCCGGATCTTCGTTTTTTTCGAGAATCTCGTTAAGAGCCAGAAGTTGAGACTTTTCAAGAGCCATTTGGGACTCTATAGGAAAGTCGGGGATTATCCCTACGCCTTCCCAATTATCGTTCGAAACCGGGTTGCAGGCTCTGGCGAAAGGGCATACAATTGTAATTCCCAGATTATCCCAGATTTGCATAATTATAGGATGAGCCCCGCCTCCCGTTGTGTCCCCTACAATTGATGCCCTTTCGAGTTTTTGCAGATTGTACGTGAATTCTTCTGCTGCGGAAAATGTGTAACTGCTTGTCAGTATGTAAACAGGCGTTTCAGGAATTTTATTTCCCGGAACGAATGAATAAGTCCAGGATTGTTCGTACACATTGTCAATCCTGTAATAAAAATCATTTATGTGCTGTTGTTCGTCAAAAAAGTAACTTGTCAGCAGCTGAATCATACTCGCTTCACCGCCTCCGTTGTCCCTGAGGTCGATTATCAAAGCGTCGCAGTTGGACAGGAAATTCATTGCGGCGACAGCAGTGTTGCCGGCATATCTGGCGTCGACAAATTCGTCGAATTTCAGGTATCCTATGTTGCCGGGCAGAATCTCGATTTTTTTGAAACCGAAATTATTCCGTCTCATCTGTTCAAGAGCTCTCTTTTTGTCTTCTTCGTCACCGTTTTCTTGTTTCATTCTTTCATCTATAAATGGCAATATTCTGAAATGTTTGTCACGGCAGACCAAAAATAGGTCTTCGTTTAAAACTTCAGTGAAATCGACCAAACCGGTTAAGTGATCGTATGATCCGGTTAATAAATTATACCTTGCGACACTGTCCATTTTCTGCGCTACTTCGGGATATACGTAAGTTGAGATCAATAGGCCGCAGACGCTGTCAATAATTTCTGCTTTGTCGTCTTTATTTATCGGACGGTCATTTGTACCGAAGTTTTGAGCCGCGATGTTTTTACAAAGAACAATAACGGCAAAAAGAACAATCAATGTCTTGCTGAAACTCATGTGTACTCCTTTTTGTATCCATATACGTAAACGGTAACATATTATCATATTTTTGTCAATAGTCAATTTTATGAATTATAACTTGACATAAATGAAATATTTGATATTATACGTAACTGAAAACATAAACTTTTTACGGGCGGGGTGGTTATGAAGTGCTTTTTTTTTCTTTCAGTTTCCCTGTTTTTCTCGATTGGATTATCTGCCTATGATAATGAGATAGGCAGCAATCTTCTTTATCTGGCGGATTCTCTGGACAACTATCACTTGATACCTAAAATTGAAAGAAATATAAGAATTGACGGAATAATTGAGCAAAATGAGTGGGACCAGGCTCTTGTTCTCACTCTGGACTATGAAGTCAGCCCGGGGGAAAATGTTCCTCCTCCTGTTTCGACGAAGGTCTACCTTGCATACGATGAAAACAATCTCTACGCAGCTTTTATGGCGAACGACCCGAATCCTTCAGAAATAAGGGCCAGGATCTCAGACAGAGATAACGCATGGAATGACGACTGGATCGGTCTAATATTGGACACTTTCAACGATGAACGAAGGACTTACGATTTCATATCAAATCCTTTGGGAGTGCAGATTGATCAGATTGAAAGTTCATACAGCGGAACTTTGCAGAGCTGGGACGCGGTGTGGAATTCGGCAGGGAGAATAAATGACAGCGGATATGCCGTCGAAATGTGCATTCCATTCAGAGCGCTCAATTTTCATCGTTCTGAGGGGGCGAGAATCTGGGGACTCGATGTGGTTAGAAGTTACCCGAGAAATGTCAGGCATCAAATAGGTCTTTTTCCAAGGGATCCGAACATAAACAGCTACATGAGCCAAGCTAATAAAATTATAGGTTTTGTCGGAGTTAAACCGGGCAGGAATATTGAAATAGATCCGACTTTTGTGACCATTCTTTCACAGGAGAGGGAAAACGGCGGTTTCAGGAACACTTCCGAAAAATACGATCCCGGCTTGACCATGTACTGGGGATTTACTTCTAACATGAAGTTATCTGCGACCGTGAACCCGGATTTTTCTCAAATTGAAGCCGACGCGGCAGAGTTGGACGTAAATGAGCAGTATTCAATATACTATCCGGAAAAGAGACCTTTTTTTCTAGAAGGGTCCGAATTGTTCGGATTCAGCATTCCTGTATTCAGATTCAGAACTTTTGCCGATCCGGAATGGGGAGTGAAAATTACGGGTAAGGAGGGAGCAAATTCGATAGGGTTTGTCGTGGTCAGAGACAGCATATCAAATTTCACCATACCCAACAGTTTTTATTCGAGAACTGCCAGTCTCGAGAAGGAAAATATCGGGGGAGCTATCAGGTACTTCAGGGATTTTGGAATTTCGGCAAACGTGGGACTGATATTGACCGACAGGGAAGGTGAGGATTATTACAACAGGACCGGCGGTGTCAGCGGAAGTTTCAATTTCGCCAGAAACGACAGAATAAATTTTGCGGGAGCACTTTCGAGGACGAAATATCCCGAAGAAATATCCGGCAGATATAATCAACCGGACACTGTATTTGACGGATGGTCGGCCCTCGGCGGATATTATCACAACACAAGAAAGCTGAGCTGGTACTGGAACTTTTATCTCATGGACCCGTTTTTCAGAGGGGACATGGGTCACGTCTACCAGGACAATTATAAAAACACCAGTATGGGTGCCGACTACTCCTGGATCGGCTCACCCGGAAAATGGTACAGGGAATTGTCTGCCGGTTATTCATACACGTACGAAGAAAATTTCGGCGACACACTTGTATATAAAGAACATGGTTTCAGTTTTGATTATTCAGGAGCGCGGATGATTTACGCGGAAATTCACGCGTTCATAGGAGAAAAAGGATTTTTGGGTGAAGTGTTCGACAACAATCGCGTCAATCTTTATTTTCAGATCAGACCTTCCGCGATGATCTTTTTGTCGTTATTTTCCTCATACGGAGACGACATAGACTACACGAACGTAGAACAGGGAAAATGCCTTCACTTGGAACCCTACGCCGAAATTAATCTCGGAAGGAATCTTTATATAGAGATGTCTCACGAATATGAATATATGAATATCGACAGGGGAAGACTTTACACAGCCAATGTAACAAACTTGACAGGCAAATATCATTTCACTCACAGATGTTTTATAAGGGGTATTCTGCAGTATCGAAACTACGAATTCTCACAGAATCTTTACCCTTATCCGGTAAGCAATGAAATAAAAGCAATATTCACACAGCTTCTTTTCTCATACAAGGTAAATCCGCAGACGGTGCTTTACTTGGGATATTCGGACAATTACGACGGCGACGAAATCACGCCGATAGCACAAAGGGACAGGACCTTTTTCGCTAAAATAGGTTATTCTTTCGTAATCTAATTCTTGATTCTGTCAGTAGAAAAGATAACCAACAGTCAAAATTGTTGAAACGGCGTTTGAAGTTCTGTCGGAATGAGTTTCATCGCCTGAGGAAAAACCGAACATCAGGGCTCCGTGAAAATGCCAGTGTTCGGAAAATTCGTAGCCGCCTCCGAGGGAAAATCCAAAACCGCCCGTCAGGTCGTCGAACCAGTCGCCGACAGGGTAAATTGAAAAGCCGACGTTTCCGTCTATGTAAGGTGAAGGAACTTTAGGGTTGAAATAATAAGTCATACCCAAGCCGGCGTTGTTCTGGCTGAAAGTCATTGGGTAGAAAGGAAAAAAGATTGTAGCGAATATTTTTTGTTCATCCGACAGCTCCCTGTCAAGTACGTCACTGAAAAATATCGCGCTTTTGTGGTCGTATTGGACACTGAACTGGTTCGTGAACGCCCATCCTATTCTTAAATCAAATCCCATCCCGAAATGCGTTTTGTCGTATTCCATACCCCGACTGTCTTCAGCGTGAACGAATGAAAGAGCAGGTCCAAGAGTAAAACCGGCGATGAAACCTTTTCTGTTAGAGGAAACCAGCGGCGAGGTCGTCAATACAACAACCAGAAAAGCGAAACAAAGCTTTTTCATGGAAGCCTCCTCTAGGCTTAAAGATCTATGTTATTATATATCTTAATAATCTCAAAAGCAATCGCCGGTTCAATCGTCAACGAACTTTTGTTGTTGCTTAAAGTACGGAAATTTCATAATATTCACTAAAAATGAAAAAGGCAATTGATAGAATATCGGGTTTCGTTGCACTTCTCGCGCTGGCTCTGTTATTGTTCGAGAGATCGCAAACCGCCGTTGCCGCAAAAGCATATCCTTTTCTGAGATGGATAAATCTAGTTGTCGTTCTCGTTTTTATCGCAGATATTATTCTGTCTTTAATGGCGGCGAGGAAAAAGTTAAGACATCTTTTAACACACTGGTACGATTCAATAGTCTTTATACCGCTGGTGTATTTTTTTTTCCCCAAAGAAAATATTTCGCTGAGCGTTTTTTTCTGGCAAGCCGCGATAGTCGTGTCGGTGCTGTCGAGATTTAAAAAAGCCAAAGGCTTCGTCGAAAGCATCGGATTGAGATCCGCGCAGGTGATGACAATTTCATTTATCTTTCTCATCTGCTCCGGTGCGGTTCTTCTCACTTTGCCCATAGCTACTTCTGGGGGAAGCCAAACTTCACTCGTAGATGCCTTTTTCACTTCGACTTCGGCCGTCTGCGTGACAGGACTCATCGTCAAGGATACGGCAGTGTATTTCAGCAGGTGGGGACAAGTCATAATCTTATGTTTGATCCAGCTCGGAGGACTTGGCATTATGTCGTTTTCGGTTTTGCTGGCGATAATGACCGGCAAAAAGATGAACTTGAGTCAGAAGGCGGCCATGCAGGATGTACTGGATCAGAACGAACTCTCGGGAGTCGCACAGCTCATAAAGTTTATTTTTAAAATGACGCTGTTTTTCGAGGCGGCAGGCGCTGCGGCTCTTTTCTTATTCTGGTTCGGCAGATTCGATTCTCCTGCAGAAGCAATTTACCACAGCGTTTTTCATTCCGTTTCAGCGTTCTGCAACGCCGGATTTTCAACCTTCAGCAACAGCCTCATGAATTTTGCTTCAGACACGGCGACAGTTCTGATAATTTCCGGATTGATAATATTCGGCGGGCTGGGTTTTGCGACTATAAAAGATTCGGTGGAGAAAATAAAGCATCAGTTTGGAAGGAAGAGAAAAAAACCGCGTTTAAAAGTCCAGTCGAAAATCGTCATCGCGGTTTCCGCTGTTTTAATATTTACGGGAACCGCCGCAATATTATTTTTCGAACTTTCTAATTCCCAAACCCCGGACGTCAGGACAAAACTCCTGACCGCTTTTTTTCAATCGGTCAGCACGAGAACCGCAGGTTTTAACACCTGCGACATAGCCTCTTTAGCCCCAGCCACGATATTTCTGATGATAATTCTGATGTTCATAGGAGCATCACCCGGCTCTACCGGCGGCGGTTTAAAAACGACAACATTCGCAGTATTGTGGGCGTGCATGACCAACGGTTTCACAAAAAACAGAAACGTCGAAATATACAAAAGAACGATTCCTGAAGAGACGATTTCAAAAGCAGTGACCGTCCTTCTGTTTTATATGATAACGCTTTTCGTGATTGTTCTGCTTTTGCTGACGTACGAAAATTTTTCATTGTCGGAGATTTTATTTGAAGCTGTCAGCGCCGTCGGAACGGTCGGTCTTTCAAAAGGCATAACTCCCCAGCTTTCCCCGGTGGGAAAAATTCTTGTAATAATACTCATGTTTTTCGGGAGACTCGGACCTCTCACAATCGGATATTCACTGATAGCACACAATAAAAAAACCGGTTATGCTTATGCCGAAGAAAAAGTTATGATCGGCTGAAAGTAGGTATGATGAGAAGCATCGCTGTAATAGGTCTGGGAATTTTCGGCAGCACTCTTGCCAGAGAATTGACCGACAAAGGAGCGCAGGTGATAGCAGTTGACAGCGACAAGAACAAAGTGGAAGCAGTGAAGGAGTCGGTGACGTACGCAGTGACACTGAACTCTATGGACAAAAACGCATTGATATCGGCCTCTGTACAGGATGTCGACGTAGCCGTAGTGTGCATAGGAGATGATGTCGAAGCCAATCTTCTGACTACGCTCCTTTTGAAAAAAATCGGCGTAAGAAGAATATGGTCTAGGGCGATCAACGGATTGCAGAAGGAAATTTTGAAAACTCTCGACGTTGACCAGATAGTCAGCCTCGAAGAAGAAATGGGTCTGACGGTCGCGAGAAGCCTGGTCTCCAGCGATGTCTCAAAGAGAATACCTCTTTCCGAAGGGCACAGTATAGCCGAGATAAAAATACCCGAGGCTTTTATCGGGAAGACTCTGAGGGTGATCGAACCGAGAAAGGAATACAAAGTCAACATCGTCGGCATTAAGTATCTCCTTCCGGCGGTAAATTCCTCGGGGAAGAGAGAGTTCAAGGAGGTTTTCGACGATATTCCTTCCCCTGACCAGGAGCTGAAAGAGGACATTTTTCTGCTTGTAGCCGGTTTGGACAAGAACATAGAAAGATTTGCGAAGGGAAAATGAAAACCGTATCTTTCAAAATGTCTTTAAAAGTGGTCTTTTTTTCTGTTTTTCTGCTCGGAGCGTTTTCGACAATCAGTTTATTCGCTGGCGGTATCCTGAACAGATGGTATTTAACGGCTTATCTGCTTCTGTTCGTCTTTCTCTGTGCTTACCTTGCAGTCAGATTATTTTTATACGGGAAGAAGATCACTGTGTTTCTTAATTCCATTTATAAGGGTGAATACAAAGCCGGTATAAGAAAAAACAGCTCAGTCCGCGACGAATTGACGGACATTGCAGACCTGTCGAATAAAGCAAGCGAAAGGCTCTGCAAGTACGACAAATTGAGAGCTGAAGCGGTCCGGCTCAACTTTACCGTTCTTGAAATAATATTCAACTGGATTTCAGAGCCATGTATGCTGTTGGATTCAGAGCAGAGTGTTTTTTATTTAAATAAATCCATGCAGGCTCTTTTCGGCGTTTCTCAGAACAGGTTCAGTTTTGCCTCAATCGAAAATCGGGATATGAATACGAAGTTCACGAGGTCCCTTTTGCTGTTAACGCTGAGAGATAAAGTGGAGAAGGAATTCACGGCTTTGCTTCAGCTACCGGTAAGGGAAGAAACCAGAAAACTGATGTTTCATTTTATCCCCGTCAGGGGAAAAGACGAAAACGTCAAATACGCTCTTTTGTTCGCGTACAGAGCTGACGAAGACATCCATGAAGAAACAACAGAGATTATCAAGCCTTAAAACGAGGTAAATATGTACGAAGATTACAGGGATTTTTTGAAAGACACAATAAGGAAAAAAACCGATTTTTCGAAAACCGAACAGAACAGAGGAATTAATCCGCCTCCGTTAGAAAAACCTTGCCCGGCAGACGCCGTGAAAATTGACATGGTCGCTCCCGGAAAATGGAAGTCAATAAAAGCAGTAAGCGTCGAAGAAGCCATAGCCGCAAGGAAGTCGCAAAGGGTGTTTTTGAATGACGGATTGAAACTGGACGAGCTCTCTTTTCTTTTGTGGGCCACTCAGGGAGTGAGAAAAAAAGAATCGGACAAAAGATGTTACAGAACGGTCCCTTCGGCAGGATGCCGTCACGCTTTTGAAACTTATTTGGCTGTTTTCAGGGTTGAAAATCTTGAAAGCAGCGCTATATACAGATATTTGCCGTTGAGTCACCAGCTGGTTTTTGAAAAAAAATTAGAAAACCTTGAAAAAGAAGTTGCTCTTTCGACTCTGGGCCAGAGCTTCTGCGGAAAAGGAGCAGTAGTTTTTTATTGGACGGCGCTTCCGGCGAGGATGGAGTGGAGATATTCAGACGCATCTTACAAGGTCATTGCTTTGGATGCCGGTCACGTTTGTCAAAATCTTTACACGGCATGTTCTGCCATCGGGGCAGGCACATGTGCTATTGCCGCGTACGATCAGGAATACGCCGATGAAATGCTGAGTTTGGACGGAAAAAATGAATTCGTAATATATATCGCTCCGGTGGGGAAAATATGATTCATCGTATTTTTCTTGCGCTGTTGTCGTCAATTCTGATCCTTTCAAACTGTTTTCCTGTCACAAAAAATCCTGAAAAAGAAATTTCAGATCTAATATTTCGTAAAACCGGTATGAAAATCGACACAACGATTGAAATAGTAGAAGACAGCGTCACCTACACCGAGGGCGCTTTCGATTCGGATTATACGAGAAACCTTATTTTATCTTACGAAAATGGATCGGAAAATGAAATAATATCCTGGATAGAGAATTCAAAATATTATGATCAGGTATTAAACGCAAATTACGCTGAACCAATGTGGAAGAAAATTGATGAGGACGGATTGCCGGGGGTTTGGGTTTCAAGAAATTACGGTTACGAGTTTTTTCATTCGATGTCGCAACAAGCAGAACCTTTCACTCTGAGGGTCGACACGATAAAAAACTTTATAAAAATGGAATTACGCCATCTTTAATTTACTTCATTGAAACAAACCGTGAAAAAAATGTAAGATGCGTGAATATTAGCAGTAAGGTATAAAATGACTTATAACAACAAATTCCGTGAACCGGTACATTTAGGCATGGAAAAAAATCAGATAATATTGTTTCAAAGCAATGAGATTTTTGTAAAATTTTTTATTTTGGATTGAGTTAACTTGAAAAAATGAATTAGCTATGATAAAATAATTATAATAATCATTATCAAAAAGGGGTGAAGATCTGATAAAAATTTTATGTATTTTGCATCCCAAATATTAAAAGCAGGCAGGAGGTAAATTCCTGCCTTTTTATTTAAAAAATAACAAGAAAAGGAGGAGCCCATGGCTGAGGAAGAAAAAATCGGATGTGCGAGACCGACGGGAGGTCCGGTAGGAGAAACTCCTCCACCGGATGAAAAGAACGCAAAACCTTTGGAAAAGGAGAAGAGATCCATGATAATGGTAGGAAAAAAAGCGCCTGATTTTTCGTCGCCGGCGTATTACAAAGGTAAATTCACTTCAGTAAAACTTTCTGATTTCCTTGGAAAATGGGTCGTGCTCTGTTTTTATCCCGGCGATTTCACTTTTGTTTGAGCCACCGAAGTTTCTGCGGTCGCAGAAAAATATCCCGAGTTTCAGAAATTAGGAGTAGAAGTCCTGTCAATGAGCGTTGACAGCGTGTTTGTTCACAAAATGTGGAATGACAACGAACTGTCAAAAATGGTAAAAGGCGGCATTCCTTTCCACATGCTGTCCGACGCCGGCGGAAAAGTCGGAGCTGTATACGGAATATATGATTCCGATGCCGGAGTGGAGACGAGAGGAAGATTCTTGATAGACCCGGACGGCGTAGTTCAGGGATTTGAAGTTTTGACTCCTCCGGTAGGAAGGAATGTCAGCGAAACTCTTCGTCAGGTTCAGGCTTTTCAACTCGTCAGAAATAGTAAAGGCTCCGAGGCCACTCCTTCGGGCTGGAAGCCCGGAAAAATGACTCTGAAGCCGAATCCGGATCTCGTCGGTAAAGTATGGGAGGTTTGGAAAACAGACATGGCTTTTGACTGAAAAAAGTTTACGCCGACTGCCGACTGAACGGCAAAGAAGTGATATGCTTTATGCAGTCTTGTAGAGTGTAAAAGATAATATGTTTGCCGTTCTGTTTTCTAAATGTTTTACAGGCGCTTTCTTGACGGATCGAGCTTTGATTTGCTGACGGAGTTGAAACAACTTCTGATTCAGGATCGAGACCATGCAAATGCATAAACTCGAGAACCCTGAAAACACTTCTTATAATAGCCGTCAATTTGTCCCGGGTGTGGACGAAGGTATTTTGAATTTATGAGATGTCTGGTTCCTGAATTAATTTCACAGAATTTAATCAAAAAAAAATTTAAAGGCTATCTGAAAGGCGCAGTGCTTTTCGCTGACATTTCAGGTTTCACGAAAATGACAAAAACCCTGATGGAAAAAGGTCCCGAAGGTGCGGAAGTGCTTTCAATTTCCATAAACGGTCTTTTCGGGCGTTGCATAGACTCAGTTTATATAAACGGAGGTTTCGTTTCGACTTTCGGTGGAGACGCCTTTTATGCTGTGTTTCCGGAAAGCGCCGGTTTTTGTAAGAGAACTGTTAAAGCAGCCGAAGAAATAAAGAGATACTTTTCCGAGAGAGGAGAAAAGAAAAACAGATTCGGCAAATTCGAACTTTCCGTAAAAGTCGCGATATCATACGGCGGCATAGAATACCGAATTCTTAAAAGAGACGGGATCGGAGCCTATTACATAAAGGGAAAGCCTTTTTATGACTCGGCAGAACTTTCCGGATCCTGCGGAAAAAACGAGTCTCTGGAAGACAGGAAATTTAAAGCGATTTCCAATAAAACACGGAACTCAATAAAGACTTCCCGAGCAGGTGTCCGGATTTTCACGGGAGAGAAAAACATAGACTCGATGTTTTATCCGAAAAAAGTAATTTCGCTTAAAACGCCGGGAGAATTCAGAGAGACGATAAATTGCTTTATATCGTTCGATGAAAACGACTTTGACAATGTTCTTCCGTCCGTTGTCGCTTCTGTCGAAAGCCACAAAGGATACTTAAACAGAATAAGTTTCGGAGACAAAGGTGGATTCATGCTTGTTGTTTTCGGCGCCCCTCAAAGCGAAGGCAACGATCTCGACAGAGCGCTCGATATGTGCGTAGATTTCAGGGGAATAGAAGGTTTTACATTCAAAGCCGGCGTCTCTTCAGGCATGGCTTACTCCGGTTTCATAGGCAGCAGAAACAGGTGTGAATACACCGCAATTGGTGAAAATGTCAATATGGCTGCAAGATTGATGAGTAAAGCAAAAACAGGAGAAATAATAACAGACGAAAAAATACGCGAAGCAAAAAGATCGTCTCATATATTCACGTCAAAAGGGAAAACTGTTCTGAAGGGATTTAATGAACCGATAGAGGTATTCTGTCTGGAAAAAAAAATCAGAAGCATTTCAGAAGTATCCGAATTCGGGAAAATTATCGGCAGAGAGACCGAGATATTGGAAATACAAAGAAAGTTGGACGCTGTATTGACCGAAAAGTCGTGTCAGATAATATTTCTGACTGGAGAAACCGGTATAGGAAAAACCAGAATAATTGAAGAATTGTACCGAAAGAGAGGCGACTTCAAATGGTATTTAGTCAACTCGGTTTCAACGCGCAAAAAAAGTCTAGGGGTGTTTGAGAGGTTTTTTAGGAACGTTTTCGATTACGAAGAAGGAATGACCGGACAAAACCGCGATAAATTTTTCAGAATATTCCGAAAATTAATCTCTTCAATAGAGGGAAAGAATGAAAAAGAACAATTCAGCAGAACGGAATCTTTCATCGCTTCAATTCTTGGAATCGAAATAAAGGATTCTCTCTACGAAAATCTCGATCCGAAATCCCGGTTTCAAAATATTGTGTGGTCAGTGAGAGTGTTTTTTGGAAAAATACTGGACGAAAGTAAATCTGCTCTCGTTTTCGAAGATATCGAACACCTGGATCCTGCTTCGGAAGAACTTGTCAGGTTGATCGTTTTGGATTCGGCGGAAAAAAAATGCGCGATTATTCTTTCCTCTACGGACGAAAAAATCATCTGTCTGGAAAATGTAAAAACGGCTTGCGAGGAAAAGGCGGTTTTACATTTGAAATTGGAAGCTCTCGATGAAAATAAAGCGTCTGAGCTCATGGACAGCAAAATGGCTGAAATAAACGCTGTCGATAATGTAAGGAAATACATATTGAATAAAAGCATTGGGAAACCTCTGTTTGTTATAAACTATTGTGATTACGTTAAGGAAAAAATTTCAAAAAATCCTCTTTACGATCCGTTTCTTGACGACAGGATGCCTTCGGATCTTTATTCTCTTACGACTTCAAAAATTGACGCCTTGAGACAGGATGTAAAAACCGCCCTCGAAAAAGCAGCGATTTTCGGAACCGAGTTTTCACCGGGAACCCTCAAGTTTTTATTGGGAGTCGAATTTTCAGAAAAAGTGCTCAAGGAATCAATCAACAGCAGGATTATAGAAGTTTCTGATGCGCATTCTTTCAGGTTTTCCGATCTTGTCACTTATAAAGTCCTGTATGAAATGCAATCGAAAACTGTCTTGAGAAGAACTCACGGGAAAATTGCCGACAGATTGCAGGATTTTTTTGGAACAGACATTGCGCCTTATTTCAAAGATATAGCTTATCACTATGAAAAAGCTGAAAAACCTGAAAAGGCCGGTGAATTTTATAAAAAAGCGGCGATGAGAGCCGCTGAAAGATTTGAAAACGCCGATTGCGTTGAGTATTACGGTAAAATTCTCGCTTACATGAAAAACAGATACACACTGAAAACGAAAGACAAGGCGGAAAAATTTCTCGAGTTGTCTTTGAAAACAGAGCGGGTTCTGAATTTAATGGCGAAAAGGAAAGAACAAAAAAATGTCCTAGGTGAAGCCATGAAAGTCCTAAAATACGCGGGAGACATACTCCTGAAAACGCAGATTATAGACAAGTCAGGTTGGGGCGAAATGAAAGACGGTGAAAAAATGCCTCCCTTGGAAAAATTCATTGAAGCATACAGGATTGGCAAAAAATATTCAAATGATAAAATACAGGCTGAAAGTCTTCATTCACTCGGATGCCACATGTTGAATTTCGGTAAAGTAAAAACTTCGGAGAAATTTTTCAAAAAAGCTTTGAAAATCGCCGAAAAAAATAATTTTGAAAAAGAGATTCAAAAGATACTGACTAATCTCGGCGGCATCTACTATATGCAGATGAAGTTTGAAAAAGCCATTGAAATGAACAGAAAAAGCCTGAGGATTGCAAGAAGAGAAAATAATAAAAACATGCTTCTTTATTCCTACGAACATCTTGCGGTTTTATACGACGTAAGCGGAGATTTCAATAGAGCGGAAAAATATTACATAAAATCTCTGAAATTGGCTGAAGAAACCGGAAACAGAAACGTCCTTCATTCCATATTCAATAACCTGAGTTCACACTATTACGATTTGGGTGAATATGAAAAGAGCATGTGTTTTTGCGAAAAGGGACTAATTGTTCTTAAAGAAATCAACGCTCCGTCAGAGTTTGCCCACGCCTACAATTTGATGAGTCAGATAAATCATTATCATTTCAAAGACGAAGACAAAGCCTTTGAATACATAGAAAAATCTTTGGAGGTTTCGAGAAGGTTCAAGGACTTCATCACTTTAGTTGACACACTTGAAATAAAAGCGGGATATCTCTTTGATTCAGGTAAGTTGAAGGAAAGCCTCCGTCTCACTGACGAGATTTTGAGTTACGAGAAGCGACTGGGGAATTTCATAGAGATAATACGCGCGAATATCAAGCGCCCGAGGATCGTGTTTGAGTTGAGCACAGATATTAAACAAAAGAAAGAATGCATAGAGCTTTTGGAAAAATTACTGCCGAAGACGGAATCAGACGAGTTGAAAGCGGAACTTCTGTTCAATCTGTGGAAAATGAGCGTAAAAATCCATTCACACAGGGAGAAAGCAGAAAAATACAGAGACGAAACAATAATGATTTACGTTAAAATCTCTGAAAAATCACCAAAATTTATATATAAAAGAAGACTGGACGAATTGAGAAATCAAGACGGTTATCAATTGAACGGATTTGCAAGCGAGGAGAAGAAATGAAAGACTCTTTTGAAATAATAGAAATATCAGAGAAATACAGAAAATTTGTAGTCAAATACATTTCAGACAACTGGGGCTCTTCGATTTTAGTATCATGTGGAAAAATTCACGACTCTGAAAACCTCCAAGGTTTCGTCGCGATCGAAAAAGGCGTCATAAAAGGAATAGCGACATTCGAAATAGTTGGAAAAGTATGCGAGATCGTTTCTCTTGACAGCATGGATAAAGGACGCGGGATAGGAAAAGCTCTCGTTGAGAAAATCATTGACAAGGCAGCGAAAGAAAAATGCAGTATGGTGTGGCTTATAACGACGAACGACAACACGAAAGCGATGAGATTTTATCAAAAAATCGGCTTTATCATGTCTGCTTTTTACAAAAATGCACTTAATGAATCAAGAAAACTTAAACCTGAAATACCGCTGACAGGAAATGACGGAATACCATTGCTTCACGAAATTAAATTTGAAAAAATATTACTTTAATGCGATCAGATTTTTGAAAGGAGGACACATGACTTTAAAATCATTCATTTTTATTTTTTTCTTTTGCCTTGAACAGAACATTGCATATTCAGGAATCATATATGTCGGCCCTTCAAGACCTTACACAGAAATCTTTCAGGTGACCGGAATCCTCGGCCCGGGGGATACAGTGTTCGTCGACGGCGATCACACCTATCAGGGAGACGTTTCTTTTACTGAACCTGGGACGCAGGATCAAAAAATAGCCATAATAGGAGTCAGGATAAACGGAAACAGGCCTACAGTTTCCGGCGGCACCAACACTGTCGCGTTTATTTCCCCGTGGCCTTATGAAAGTGGTGCCGACCATTACATTTTTCAGGGTTTTGAAGTGACAGGCGGTTCGTCGAGAGGTATTTATCACCAGTCAGACGACCTCACCATAAGGGATGTCCTCGTAAGAGATTGTCCCGCACACGGTATTCTCGGGGCCGATCAAGGATCCGGTTCATGCACAATGGAATATGTAGAAGTGAGGAATTGCGGCAACGGATCCTATCAGCACCAGATTTACATGGCTACGGACGAAGTCCATCACCCCGGCAGCGTGTTCAGAATGCAGTTTTGCTACATACACGACGCTGACGGAGGCAACAACGTCAAATCGAGAGCGGAGCGAAACGAAATATACTACAACTGGGTCGAGGGAGGATACTATCACGAACTCGAACTCATCGGTTGTGACGGAGGAGACACCGGCAACATTCATCTGAAAAGAGAGGATTCGGACGTCGTTGGAAACGTCCTTGTCAAAAAAGCCACGTCAGCCGGCAACAGTCCGGAATTCTACGTCGTCAGGATAGGCGGTGACGGAACGGGGATGACCCACGGAAGATACAGGTTCGTAAACAACACAATTATATGCGGAACAAGCGCCGTTATCAGGTGCTTCGACACGCTTGAAACCCTTGAAATGCACAACAATGTGTTTTACAGACCCGGAGGAAACATAGACATAATTCGGACAGTCGATGCCGTGTGGGTTCACGATACAGCCGTCATCACAGGCAGTGACAATTGGGTCTGTCAAGGCGCCGCGAACATACCTTACCAGTGGACTGGCACTATTGAGGGAAGCGACCCTGGATTTGTCAACTTTTCCGAATTGGACCTGAGAATTATACCCGGAAGCCCCCTCGTCGGAGAGGGAAATCAAACGCCTTCAAGCCCTCAGGGATTTCAGTTTCCGAATCCTTTATTTCCCCCTTTGTTTCACCCCCCTCTTCATGAATTGGTTTTGAATCCGGTCGAAAGACCGGCTGACGGCCAGATTGACATAGGAGCATACGAATACGGCTCAACTCCAGTTGAGGAAAATACAAATCTCGGAAGCGATATCGTTCAAGCGGATTTTTATGTGACCGTTTACGGGGGAAAGGTTTTTTTCATAGTTTCTCATGCGGGTGATTATGAACTGTCTGTTTACGATTTGACAGGCCGTGCCGTCAATTGTTTTACGGGCGAGAATACAACAGAGACGGAATTGATGTTTGAATGTGTTTTAAAACCGGGGCACTATTTCGCGGTCTTGAAATGCGAGGGAAATAAATTTGTCCGCTCTTTTCAAACAGTGAATTAACCTCTATATTGTATTAGTAATGATGAATGAAATAATTTTAGAAAGCATATCCGACGGAGTTTTCACAGTTGATTTGAACTGGAAAATTACATTTTTCAACAAAGCAGCCGAAAAGATCACGGGCGTAAAAAGGAGCGATGCCTTGGGTAAAAATTGTTGCGAGGTATTCAAATCCAACATGTGCGAGACGAAATGCCCGTTGAGGAAAACTATAAAAAACGGCAAGCCTCTGATAGATATTGCCGGATACCTTATAGATCTTAATGGCAGAGAAATTCCAATAAGCGTTTCAACGGCTCTTTTACATGACGAAAAAGGCGAGATAATAGGAGGAGCAGAAACTTTCAGAGATCTGAGCGAAATATCGGAATTGAAAAAAGAACTGAGTGAAAAAACGGCTTTCGGAGAGATGATAAGCGAAAACGCCGAAATGAGGCGCATCTTCGATGTCATTCCGGCTATATCGGAAAGTCCAAGCACGGTTCTCATTCAAGGTGAAACAGGAACCGGTAAAGAAGTGCTCGCCAAAACCATACACAATTTGGGACCTCGTTCCAAAAAACCTTTTGTAGCAATAAATTGCGCCGCCCTACCGGACACGCTTCTCGAATCGGAACTTTTCGGTTATAAAAAAGGGGCTTTCACCGGCGCAGATAATGACAGAACAGGTAAAATTACCGAGGCCTCCGACGGCACTTTATTTCTCGATGAAATCGGCGAAATATCGCAGTCTCTGGCGGTTAAACTGCTCAGGGTACTTCAGGAGAGGGAGTTTGAACCGCTGGGTTCAAACGTTGTCGTAAAGACTGGCGCGCGTATAATAACCGCTACAAACCGTGACCTGTATTTGATGACGCAGAAAAACGAATTTCGACAGGATCTTTTTTACCGCTTGAACATCATATCGCTGACACTGCCTCCATTGAGAAAAAGAAAAGAGGACATACCTCATCTCGCCGAGAAATTTTTGGACAGATTGAATGTAGTGCAGAAAAAAAACATATCAGCATTTAAGCCTGAAGTTTTTTCGTTTTTTTATACCTATGACTGGCCCGGAAATATAAGAGAACTCGAAAATGTCGTCGAGAGAGCTTACGTGCTGTGTTCCAAGAAAATAATTGGCATTGAATGCCTGCCTCAGGAATTGACAAAATTCAAATTGCCTCAGGTGGAATCGGGCGATATAAGGACGGCGAAAATAATGGTAGAGGAACAGGCTATAATGCGTGCACTCGAAAGAAACAAAAACAACAGAAGCGCCGCGGCAAGAGAACTCGGAATAGATAAAACTACCTTCTACAGAAAAGTAAAAAATTACGGCATTATACTCCCCTCAAAAAAGAAGTTGCGGCGACAGGAAATTTAGTTGCATAAATGCAACGGTAATAAAACAGATTGTGTTTCATTGTTGCACCGGCCATCTTTTTGCGCCTGAAGGGGCTCTTTCATAAATATCGCACATTAGCGACATGTCAATATATTTGAAAAGAATTGTTATTGGCATAGGTGTTGCTTATTTAATTTTATGAAACTTGCTATATCAGTATGGAATGACAGGATTGCCCCGGTTTTTGACGCTTCCGAAAGTGCAGTCGTGTACAGTTTTCAAACAGACGGATCCGTGGAGAAAATTTTTTTTTCATTGTCTCAGGAAACGGTACAGGAAAAAGTCGGATTTTTATACGAAAAAGGAGTCACAGCTCTTATATGTGGTGCGATATCCGAAAAAGGCTCACGCGAGGTTTTAAGCAAAGGTATTGAACTGATTCCTTTTGTCGCCGGAGACATTACGGATGTACTCAATGCGTGGACAAACAGGTCGTCAAAGATAGAATATTCAATGCCGGGGTGCAGATTTGCCGGAAACCGCAACAGGAAACAGCGCAGGTGCGGCGGCAGAAGAAAATTTGGCCGTTAATATAAAAAACAATAAAAAAGGAGGATTTTATGCCAGGTGGAAATGGAACCGGACCTTGGGGCGCCGGCCCCATGACGGGAAGAGGAATGGGCTTTTGCCCGGGTTACTCTGTTCCCGGATTCATGAACACGACGGCGGGATTTGGCAAAGGTAGGGGTTTTGGAACAGGCAGATTCGGAGGAAGAGGTTTCGGGAGAATGTTTTGGGGATGGCAGAGATTTGGCCAATTCGGATCAAATTTTTCGAGTGAATCCGTAAACGAAAAAGATTCGCTGAAGCAGACGGCTGAAGCCCTGAAATCACAATTGGACCAGATTAACAAACGTCTTGAAGAAATGGCGGGCGATAATTGAAAGTCGCCGTCACTTGTGCGGGGAAAGATCTTGATTCCCCGCTTGACAGTCGCTTCGGCAGAGCGTCGAATTTCATTATTTTTAACATTGAAGACGGCAGTTTTACTGTTCTCGATAACGAACAAAATCTAAACGCGGTTCAGGGGGCCGGAGTTCAATCGGCTCAGAAAATAGCCGGATCAGGAGCCGCCGCACTCATTACAGGGCACACCGGTCCAAAAGCTTTCGCCGTTCTCAAAAGTGCCGGAATTGCCGTTTACCACTCAAGCGCGCCGACTGTAAGAGAGGCGCTCGATGATTTTAAAAACGGAAAACTCGGAGCCGCGGACAATCCGGACGTAGAATCTCACTGGGTATGACTATAGCCGTTGCTTCGGGAAAAGGAGGCACAGGAAAGACAACAGTGGCCATAGCGTTGGCTTTGTCTTGCCGAAAAAAGATAACTCTTTTGGATTGCGATGTCGAAGAGCCTAACGCCGGGTTGTTTTTAGACACAGGAGCTTTAAAAAGCGAAGAAGTCGCTGTTTCAGTACCTTCGATAGATTTAACTAAATGCTCACACTGCGGTGAGTGCTCGGATTTCTGCAATTTCAACGCATTGGCAGTCACTGCAAAAGAAGTGCTCGTTTTCGAGGATTTGTGCCACAGTTGCGGCGGGTGCTCTCTCGTCTGCCCTGAAAACGCTATAAAATATAAAAAAGCGGTCATTGGGCAAGTGGAAAGCGCCTGCAAGGAAAGTGTTTTTTTTGTACAGGGAGTATTGAAAGTTGGAAAAGCAATGTCCCCTCCCGTCATTCGCGCGGTAAAAAAGCGAGGGAATCCGAAGGGGCTGACTCTAATAGATTGTCCGCCAGGAACTTCCTGTCCCATGATAACGGCAGTCAGCGGAGCGGATTACGCGATTCTTGTGACAGAACCTACGCCTTTTGGGAAACACGACCTCGTCCTCGCGGCTGAGACAGTCAGGAAAATGAAAATCCCCTTCGGAGTCATAATCAACCGTTGGGGTTCAAACTATAAAGGGGTCGAAGAGTTCTGTGAAAAAGAAGGAATCGAAATATTGATGAAAATAATGGAAGACAGAAAAATAGCCGAAGCCTGTTCAAGAGGAAAAAGCATTTTGGACGCCCTTCCGGAAATTGAAAATGAATTTATAAAAATTATTGATGATATTGCGGCTCGTTTCAAGGGGAAATATTTTTGAAAGAAATAGTTGTAATAAGCGGAAAAGGCGGCACAGGAAAAACCAGCCTTACGGCTTCCTTCGCATTTTTATCGAAAAACGTCGTCGTCGCCGACTGCGACGTGGACGCAGCCGATCTTCATCTTGTGCTGAATCCGAAAACGATCTCCCGGGGCCGGTTCAAAAGCGGAAATCTGGCAGTCATCGACCCTGCGAAATGTATTTCGTGCGGGAAATGTGAATTGCTGTGTAAATTCGAAGCCGTCATTTTAAATAAAAAAACCGGAAAATACAGTGTCGCCGAAACAGGTTGCGAAGGATGCGGAGTCTGCGTCCGTTTTTGTCCGGTTCAAGCGATCGGATTTCCCGAAAGAGATTGCGGAGAATGGTTCGTGTCCGAAGTGTCTTGCGGAAAAATGGTTCACGCCAGACTTGACAGCGGAGCGGAAAATTCAGGCAAACTTGTCAGCCTGGTCAGAAAAAAAGCGAAAGAGGAAGCTGAAAAATCAAAGGCGCAACTGATAATAGTGGACGGGCCGCCCGGCATAGGATGTCCCGTAATAGCTTCTGTCACAGGCGCAGATGCGGCGCTCATTGTGACTGAGCCGTCATTGTCCGGAGAACATGACCTGGAAAGGGTGGCAGACCTCGCGAAACATTTCAGAATACCTATTTACGTATGCGTGAATAAATGGGACATAAATCCTGAGAAGACACGCGGAATAGAACAATATTGCGTTGACTCGGGGGTCTTTTTTTGCGGTAAAATACATTACGACAAAAATGTAACGGAAGCTCAGGTGAACGGCAGGACTGTTGTTGAATACGGAGAAGGCGCCTGTGTCAGGGAAATAATTAATTTATGGGAGACGCTATGCAGAAAAATACTGTGAATAACGACGAAGAAAAAGCGCTCAGAGACAAAATATCCGGAATTGACAGAAAAATAGTTGTTTTATCGGGCAAGGGCGGTGTAGGGAAAAGCACTGTGTCGGTGAATTTAGCCTTGTCACTCGCTCTGCTCGGCAAAAAGGTCGGTCTTCTCGACATCGACATTCACGGGCCGAGTATTCCGACAATGCTTGATATGACCCAGACGAGGGCAGTCAGCGACGGATATGAAATACTGCCCGTTGAATTAGGAGACATCGAAAATTTAAAAGTAATTTCGATAGGATTTCTTCTTGAAAAACCTGACGACGCGGTTATATGGAGAGGCCCGATGAAAGCGGGAATGATTAAACAGTTCCTCAAAGACGTAAAATGGGGAAAGCTCGATTTTCTAATAATAGACTGTCCTCCGGGAACTGGAGACGAAATTCTTTCGACGGTTCAGCTTCTCGGGGCGGGTGTCGAAGCTGTTGTCGTGACAACTCCGCAGGAAGTCGCCGCAGCCGATGTAAGAAAATCTCTGAATTTCTGCGTCAAACTGGGACTTCCTGTCACAGGTCTCATAGAAAACATGAGCGGTTTTGTGTGTCCTCATTGCGGCAGGAGAACCGACATTTTTAAAACGGGAGGCGGAGAGAAAACGGCGCGAGCATTTAAAGTGCCTTATCTGGGGAGCATTCCAATCGATCCGGCTGTTGTGGACTCAGGCGACGAAGGTCTTCCTCTCGTCAAAAGACTGGAACATTCGCAGTCGGCAATCCTTTTTTCGGCCATTGCTGAAAAAATTATAATAAATAATACTTTGACCAACGGTATAGAAAAATTACAAACAACCGCGGAGGAAACTATGAAAATAGCCGTTCCCGTTGCCAACGGTCTTTTGAACGCTCATTTCGGGCATTGCGACACTTTTGCCATAATCACCGCAGACAAGACCTCCAAAAAAATAACGAACAGGGAAGATGTTCCTGCGCCTCCTCACGAACCGGGTCTTCTGCCGAAATGGCTTGGAGAAAAAGGCGTAGAAACAATAATAACCGGAGGAATGGGGAACAAGGCTAGGTCCCTTTTCGTCGAAATGGAAATTGAAGTAGTCGTCGGAGCTCCTATCGAAACGCCTGAAAAACTTGTCGAGAGTTATTTGGAAGGAAGTCTGAAGACGGGAGAAAACGTCTGTGACCACTGAAAGCTCTTCCTTCGTCCGTATCCCTCTTTCTCACAGGCACTGCAGATTTTGCGGAGAAGAAAATCCCGCTTCGCTCGGGCTTAAATTCAAAACCGCAGAAGACGGATGCGTGTACACTGAATTTGAATGTGAAAAACTGCTTCAGGGATATGAAGGATACCTTCACGGAGGAATTATATGCAGTCTTCTCGACTGCGCGATGACTCATTGTTTGTTTAATAAAAATGTTTCGGCATTCACGGCTGAACTGAACGTCCGATTTTTAAAACCTGTGCCGGTCGATTCAAAACTTTTAGTAAGGGCATGCTTTAAAGACAGGATTCACGGAATGTTCCGCCTGAAAGGCGAGATACTTACAGAAGGAAAACTTTTTGCAGTAGCTGACAGTAAATTCATGGAGATTCACAAGAATTGATTGTTTTCTGAAAATACAGGACGTGATTGTATTGTAATAAATACAACCGCTGTTTGTTTTGATTTGCCCTGTCAGATACAGGTAAAAACCTGAGACGCTTAATATAAAAAACGAATTTTTTAAGCCGTATGAAGAAAAGGCCTGGAAATCTTTATTGTACTGATTTGGATATTTTGGATTATTTTCAGCAGTAATATTTTTTGTGTTTTATATTCCCGATTTATTCTATAATTTAACCGGATAGCCGGATCGGAAACTTACCGCTTATAAAGGAGGTTTCTAATGCCGAAATTGTTAAGTCATTTTTTTTGCGTGTTGTTTAAAATTTCATCGTTAATTATATTGGCAGTAACCGTACCGAACTGTTCTGGTAAAGAGGATGACACTAAAAACGGAGACAACGATACAGTTATTGTCGGTTTGCTTATAAGCATGTCGGAAGAGACTCCTTTTTTTGTATCTCTTGTTAAGGGCGCTAATGAGTCCGCTGAAGAACACGGCGTCGAACTGGTCGTTTTATATGCGAACGATGATGAAGACCTCCAGTTCAGACAGATCGGCGAACTCGTCGAAAGAGGAGCGGCCGCAATACTGCTGAATCCGGTCAGCGATATGTTATGCCCTGCGATCAGATCAGCTTCGTCTTCGGGAGTTCCCGTATTCACGATTGACAGAAGCATCTCCTGCGACTCCGTCGTTTGTCATATCGCGTCGAACAATATAGAAGGCGGGATGATGGCGGGTGTTTATCTTGCTGAAACGCTCAACCGAAAAGGAAAAGTAGTTGAGTTGATCGGCACTCCGGGCTCTTCGGCGGCAACAGAACGCGGACTGGGTTTCAATCGTGCCGTTTCAAACTATCCCCAGATCGAAATTGTCGTTTCTGCAACTGCCTGCTTCAACAAGGCTGACGGAGAAAAAGTGTTCTCGGATATATTGAACGAATTCCCGGAAATAAACGGTGTATTTGCCCACAACGACGACATGATACTCGGTGCGATCGAAGCGGCTAAAAAAGCCGGAAGGTTGAACGGAATTGTTTTTATAGGATTTGACGGAATTGAAGAAGCGATCGTTTCGCTCGAAAAAAATGAAATGTCAGCTACAATAGCGCAAAGACCCGAGGAAATGGGGCGCATAGGAATCGAGACTATCATGGAATTTCTTTCCGGCAAAGATATTCCTGACACGATATTCATCGAGCTGGCGCTCATAACAAGATAAACGGCGACAGTCAGAATAAAATGAAGTTAACAAAGCCTAAAATGTCAATAAGACAGAGGACCGTTGCTGGTTTTTCCATAATAGTGATTTTCGTCGTTCTTTCATGCGTCTTGGGATTTGCCTATACGATCTCGGTCGAGAGAGTTGTCGACAATGTCATCCAAAATTCCGCTCGGCATGAAACATTAATCAGAGTTGATCAAAAGTGGCTGGAAATATCAACGGAAGTGGATAACGTCCTGCTGACGCGTCAAAGCGTCTTAATTGAAGGAAGACTGAAACTGGCGATGGAGAATTTGCTGTCGGAAATACAATTAATGAGAAATTCGTTTTTGTTCAGCAAAAATGAGTCTGCAAAAAATTACCTGACAACAATTGATGAAATTACTGAGCTGTCAGTTAAACTTGACGATGCCATAGACAGGGTTTCAAAAGACATAGAACAGGGAAAATGGGCCAGCGCTCAATACTTGAGGCACAACGATTTGGCGTCTTTGCAAAGAAGATTCGATTTTAAAATGAATCGTCTTCATTCAAATCTTCACAGTGAAATCGAAGCCTCGATGAACAATGCCGTGCAGACGATGAAGACGATGAGGATTTTCTGGGTTATTACCGCTTTGATGGCTCTTTTTGTCGGAATCATGGGGGACTTTGTTACTTCGAGAAGCATAGTGTCGCCGATATCCAAGCTTGTAGATGCTTCAAAAGCAATAGAGGGAGGAGATTTTTCGTTTAGAGTCAAAATGTCGAGGGGAAACGAATTTGACATTTTGGCGAAAGCTTTTAACGACATGACAACGCGATTCCAGGATCTTATACACACTCTTGAACAGGAAATCGCCGAAAAAAATCGAGCCGAAATCGCTTTGATCGAAAGCGAAAAAAGATACAGGGACATCTATGAAAATGCGATTGAGGGGATATTCCAGTCGACAGTTGAAGGCCGTTTTATTGATGCCAATCCGGCTCTTATAAACATTCTAGGTTACGATTCCAGGAAAGATTTAATTGAAAACTGCAAAAACATTGAAAAACAACTCTACGTTGCGTCGGAAGACAGGAAAAAATATATTTCTGACATTTTACAAAACGGAAAAGTAGTTGACAGAGAGATCCAGTTATTCAGAAAAAACGCGCAGAAAATATGGGTTTCTATAAGTACGCGTCTTGTTTATGATGATGAAGGGAATCCTTTTTATCTCGAAGGATTTGTTTCGGACATAACGGAACGTAAAAAGCTTTTTGATCAGCTTTCTCAGTCTCAGAAAATGGAAGCCATAGGAAGACTTGCCGGAGGGATAGCGCACGATTTCAACAATATTCTGACAATCATTATCGGTTACTGCGATCTATTATTGAGGGAGAATCCGGCGGAAAGTACAAAAAGTGCTTTGGAACAAATGATGGCGGGGGGAGAAAGAGGGCAACGGCTCACCGGTCAACTGCTCGCTTTCAGCAGAAAACAAATAATCAAACCCAGGACGATTGATCTCAACGGACTTATAACAAGACAACACGATATGTTCCGCCGAATTCTCGGCGAAGACATAGAGACAAAACTGTTTCTTCAAGAAAACCTGTGGAAAATAAGAATGGATCCCGGCCAGATAGAACAGGTGATAATAAACATTGTCGTAAACGCCCGCGACGCGATGCCCGACGGAGGAATTTTGACGATTGAGACGTCAAACGCGGAGTTTGATTTCTCATCCTCAAAAAGCAAAGCATGGGTGGAACCGGGTAAATATGTCCTCGTGTCAATAAGCGACAACGGAACAGGTATGGACGAAACAGTTAAAAGCCTGATATTCGAACCTTTTTTTACGACGAAAGAAAAAGACAAGGGAACGGGATTGGGATTATCTACGGTTTACGGAATTATTAAGCAGAATCACAGTTACGTTTATGTTTACAGCGAGTTGGGAAAGGGCTCGACATTTAAATGCTATTTTCCGAAAGTTGAAGATGAAGGCGAAACAGAATCCGATAAAAACCACCCTATGCCCGAAGTGAGAATAAATGAGACGGTTCTTCTTGTTGAAGACGATCCGGGAGTAAGAAATGTCACAAAAGAGACGCTAGCCAGTTTCGGATACAGAGTGTTTACAGCCGACAACGGCAAAGAAGCAATTGAGACGTTTAATACGAATTCGGAAGAAATCAGCATATTACTCACGGACGTAGTCATGCCTAACATGAGCGGAAAGGAACTGGCTCAAAACCTGTTAAAAAAGAAAAAACAACTGAAGGTAGTTTTCTTTTCAGGGTATACTGAAAACACAATAGTACAGAAAGGAGTTCTTGACAAGAATGTCAGGTTTCTTCAAAAACCTTATTCGACAAAGGATTTGCTTGACATTTTGGGCGGCTGAAACATTAAGACGGAAAATTATGTTCTTTTTTTTATTATTTTCTTCAGCCGTTATCAGGCGCAAGATATAGGACGGAAAGAGGAGGAAGGGTAATTTCAACAGAATATGGGTAAGAGTGCCATGGCTTGTCGTCAGATTTAATCCTGCCGTAATTGCCGACATTGCTTCCGTAGTAAAATTCGGAATCACTGTTAATCAACTCGCTGTAGTAAGTTCCTGAAGGCACGCCTATTCTGTAACTATGCCTGACTACCGGTGTAAAATTACAGACGACAACAACGTGGTTATTTTTGTTCTTACTCCATCTGACGAAAGCTATGACAGAACTGTCGGAATCGTAAAAGTCGATCCATGAAAATCCCTGAAAGCTGAAGTCTTCTTCCCAGAGAGCTTTGGTATTATTATATACGCCGATCAGATCGGCGACGAATTTTTTGAGCTTTGCGTGGGGTTCGTAGTTCAAAAGATGCCAGTCGAGACTTTTGTTGAACTGCCATTCTTCCCACTGGCCGATCTCAGAGCCCATGAAAAGCAGTTTTTTGCCCGGATGAGCGAACATGTATCCGAGTGAAAGGCGTGTGTTTGCAAATTTCTGCCAGTAATCTCCCGGCATTTTCGAAATCAGTGAGCGTTTTCCGTGAACGACTTCATCGTGAGAGACCGGAAGAATAAAGTTTTCCGTGAAAGCGTAAAGAAGCGAAAAAGTTATGTCGTTTCTGTGAAATTTTCTGAAAATCGGATCTTTTCCCATGTATCTGAAAAAATCGTTCATCCATCCCATGTTCCACTTGAACGCGAAACCCAGACCTCCCAGATAGACAGGTTTTGAGACCATCGGCCAGCTTGTAGATTCTTCGGCTATCATCAGAGCGGAAGGGAACAATTCGTAAATCTTCAGATTCAGGGTCTTTAGAAAATCGATGGCTTCGAGATTCTCTTTTCCTCCGTATTTATTCGGTATCCACTCGCCTTCTTTTTTCGAGTAGTCAAGATAAAGCATGGAAGCGACTGCGTCCACTCTAAGGCCGTCAATGTGAAATTTATCGAACCAGAAAATTGCGTTGGATACGAGAAAAGATCTGACCTCGCGCCTTTCGTAGTTGAAGACAAGGGTTCCCCAGTCGGGATTTTGACCCTGTTTGGGATCCTGATGCTCGTAAAGGGCAGTGCCGTCAAACATGGCGAGGGCGTGAGTGTCTCTCGGAAAGTGCCCGGGAACCCAGTCAAGAATGACTCCTATTCCGGCTTCGTGAAGTCTGTCGACCAGATATCTGAAGTCATCTGGGTTGCCGTATCTGCTTGTAGGTGCGTAGTAGCCCGTCACCTGATATCCCCAGGAATCGTCGAGCGGGTGTTCTGCTATTGGCAGGAATTCGACGTAATTGAATCCCATTTCCAGAAGATAAGGGATCAGAAGATCAGGAATATCCCTGTACGTCAGATTTCCATTAATTTCGTCTTTGGATTTTTTCATCCAGCTCGACAAGTGCATTTCGTAGATTGCAACAGGTTTTTCAAGAGGCAGTACTCTCCGGCGCATCCATTCCGAGTCATTCCATTTGTACTTTGTAAGGTCGAATACTGCCGAGGCAGTTCGCGGCCTTTTCTCAAAAAAGAAACCGTACGGATCGGTTCGAATGGATATTAGATTCTGTTTTGTTTTTATTTCATATTTATACAAAACCCCTTCTTCGATACCGGGAATAAAAAGCTCCCAAATTCCGCTGTTGCCGCGGGACCGCATGGGGTGTCGCCTGCCGTCCCAGTGGTTGAAATCTCCCACGACGCTGACTCTTTTCGCGTTTGGAGCCCAGACTGAAAAAACAGTTCCCTTTAAAGATTCGAAAACCATGACGTGAGCCCCGAGTTTTTCGTAAGCCATTGTGTTTGAGCCTTCGTTAAAAAGATAAATGTCATAATCGGAAAGGACAGGAGGAAGTCTGTAGGGGTCGTCCATTATGACGCTTTCGTCGCCGTTCCAGGAACATTTTATTCTGTAGGGGAAAAAATGTTCTCCGTCGGGAAACAACGCTTCGAAAAGACCCGCCGAATGTATCATCTCGGCTTTCCTGGTTTCTCTGTTTCCTATTATTTCTACATATTTGGCGTCGGGGGTGAAAACACGGACAGCGAGGACGTTTGAAGATTCTGTTACTTTCCTGTGCATTCCCAGTATTGAAAAGGGATCGTAGAGGTCAGAGTCTATTACGGTTTTAATTTCCGATTCAGTTAGGGTGGTACTGCCGGCCATCTGGTCTCCTCTATTTTAAAGTGAGTTCTCCGAATATTATGTCCGCCCAGGTTTCTCGCCGGGAAGGATCGGCATTTGATGGGAGAGAAACAAAGGAGACCGTTTCTCCGTCCACGTCTCTGTATTTTAGAAATGCCGAGACAATGTTCAATTTACCTTCAAGATTGAGGGCGTCTTTTAGATCTGAAACAGGGATTTCGACTAGAAATATGATCGTGTTTTCGGATTGTGAAACGGACCTCGCTTTTACATGAGAACTTTCCTGAAAATTTGATAATTTTAAAATTAGCTGTTCCGTGTTCGATTGATCATGAGGAAAGAGGGATATCTCGCAGTTATAATCCGGTAATGAAGGATTGGAAAAGTACATGGAAAAAAGATCTTTTCCGTGGGATATCTCACTGTCCTGCAGATATATTATCAGTTCGAGATAATCTTCCGTCGATCCGCCGACAATTTTGAATGAGGGATCAAAACCGGTGTAAGAAGAAGAAGAGACAGCGAAATTGTATCCGAGAAAAGCAGACCATATATTTAAAAAACGGGAGATGTCCTGATCGGAAATGCCGATCCATGATGTCGTAGGGAAAAATCTCTCGTCAGAAGGCAGGTCAAACAGAAAAATCAGGTCTTTGCCGTGAAGCGCGAAAGAATCATGCCGGACAATGTAGGATTTGGGAGAATATCCGTAAAAGTCCGGCTCGAAATAAATGGTCCCGGGTATTGACCAAACAGATCTCTCTATGCCGTAAAACGCTTCCGTTTCATCTATTTTCACCCAGTATTCCGGTGATTGAGCAAGGCAAAGACAACCCCCGGATAGATAAAGAAGACTTTTCATGTCGCGCCCTCCGTCGCGGTACTGTTCTTTAGACAAGAGATTGTAAAAAAGAGGAGCAATTGTTTCTTCAAGTAAAAATATTAGGTCGTAAGTTCTCGAAACAGTTTCGCTCTGCTGTGTCATTTTAAGATAGACTCCCTTTTTGTCGGTGAACACGTTTACGACACCGGCTGTTTCAATCGTGAACCTGCCGGTAGTGGAGGGGAAAAGACAACTATGTGAAACCGGCGTCCCCGAACGGTCGAGGACTACTATTCTGAACTTTGAGGTCGATCTGTCTGAGTATTCAAGGAAAACGACACAGTTGTCGCCCAAGGTTTGAAAAGCGTCGCAAAGAATCGAATCTGCAGTTCTGCCGTCAGGACCGGTAAATTCGGCCAGAGAAATTGCCATTCCGGCAGTGACCGCCAGATCGGAAGCAGATAATTTCAGTTTTTCAGCTATTTCTCCGGCTTGAAATGAAATTATTAAAAGAAGAGAAAACATTTTCAGTGAATTTCAAGTTTGTACGGAAATATAAGAGAAGGCTTGAATGAGAAATTTTTTTCTCCGAGAAAAAGAATACCCGAGGCTTCCGGAAAAACTCTTCCGGCAATAGCCATCCACGCCCTTTTCCTGAGGTTCTTGATGCTGAATGAAGGTTCCGGATATATTTCTACGCCAATGCTTGTTTCAACTGAAATTTCGGCCATTTCTTTGGCTATTGCAACTGCAAGATCAAGTCCCCCAAGAGTATCTATGAGAGCAAGTTTGTACGCCTCTCTTCCTGTCCACACTCTTCCGCCTGCGACTGATTCGACAAAAGCAGAATCGAGTTCCCTGTTCAGAGAGACTTCAGACGTGAAAAGAGAATACGCCTCGCTCGCATAACTTTCAAGAATTTCGGTTTCTCTCGGACTCAAAGGTCTGTATATAGACATGAAGTCTGAGGAAACATTCGTTTTAACCGTGTCCACGCTCAGGCCGGTTTTCAGCAGGAGACCGGAAACATCGGGTTTCAGCATGAAAACGCCTATCGATCCTGTCACGGTGAATTCGGAAGCAACTATGACGTCCGAATACATGGATACGAAGTAACCGCCCGATGCCGCCATGTCGCCCATCGAGGCGACGACCGGCTTTCTGCTTGCGGCGTATTCGACGGCTTTTCCAATGGCAAATGAGGCGTCGAGGTCTCCACCGGGACTGTTTACTCTTATCACCAGCGCTTTGAATCCGTCATTGTCGGCGGCTTTCATTATGAATTCGGCTATGACTCGGGCGTCTTGGGATTCATCGGAGCCAAACAGCGAATTGTCTCCGTACGATATCTCCCCTTCAATGAAAATTATGCACACGGATTTCTCTCTGGAAAAAGCATTTATGTCTTGAGAGATGTATTTTCTCGGGTTTATCGAACTGTCGGCTATGCCGAAATGGGCGGATATGTTTTCGTAAGATTCCAGCCTGTCGACGAGATGAAGAGACAAGGCTTTGGCGGCCGAAAGATATGGTCCGCTGTCGAGAATTACGTCGTAAGGCATAAAGAGGTCGTCTCTGTATTTTTCAACTTCCAGTACGTACAATTCATGTATTGAAGTAAGTATCTTCGTCAAATCTTCCCTGGAAGATGTTGAAAGAGAAGTATCCGTCAAAACGTTCGGCGCCGATTTGTAGTCTCCTTTGCTGAAAACTTCCCAGTGGACGCCGAGTTTTTCTGAAAGACCTGCGTAAAACAATACGGTCGAAGAGAGGCCGTCGATGAAGAGAGAACCGGTCGGAGAAAGGTATATGGAATCAGCAACGGAAGCGAGGAAGTATTCTTTGTCAGTAGCTCCGTTTATGTAGACGTAAACTTTTTTCCCGTTGCGTCTGAAATGTTCGAGCTCTTTACGAATGTCGGAGACACTTGACCATCCGTTTTCAATTCCGTGGATCTCGAGAAAAATAGAATGTATGTTCTCGTCTCCGCGTGCTTTCTTTATGGCTTGAATGAGATCTTCAACGGTGATGTCATTATATCCTGAAAAAAGATCTGCCGGATAAAAGCCGGGTATTTCCCTGTAATTTCCCGAAAGCCTTATACAAAGGCAGGAGGCGTTTGTGTCTCTTTGATATGCCATGTTTTTAAAGAAATCGTAAATAAGTTTAGACAGGAGAGTTGTGAAAAAAATGGCGGTTATGATAAAAACCGCCAGAAAAATTTTCAGACGTCTGCTATTATCCGAAGAATAAGACATTTGAATATAGAATATGTTTTTTTATATGGTGTCAACAGTTTTCTTTTCGGGAAATGAGAAGAAAACGTTTTTAAGTGATTTTTCCGTTGACAAGAGGATTCGTTTACATTTATATTATCGAACTTCGAGGCGGTATCGTCTAGGGGTCAGGACGGGTGGTTCTCAGCCATCAAACCGGGGTTCGATTCCCCGTACCGCCATATGCAAAAAAACTTGACTTTTTTATCTATTATTGTTAACTTAAACGTCTTAATTTTCGCTGGCGTAGCTCAGCCGGTAGAGCAGCTGATTTGTAATCAGCAGGTCGGGGGTTCAAATCCCTTCGCCAGCTATCGCGAAGCAGATGTAGGCGAGGTTCCCGAGTGGTCAAAGGGAGCAGACTGTAAATCTGTTGCCAGTGGCTTCGTAGGTTCGAATCCTACCCTCGCCATTTTCTGCGGGAGTAGCTCAGTTGGTAGAGCTTCGGCCTTCCAAGCCGATTGTCGCGGGTTCGAATCCCGTCTCCCGCTTTT